>NZ_CFIDRX010000183.1:0-8647 GCF_984433645.1 Marisediminitalea sp. | reverse complement strand
CCTGTTACTTGACATACTCTTGACATTATTTGTCTCCAGAACAACGAATTTTGTCGTGTCAGTCGTTTTTGCGCATTTTTAATGGCAATGCAACTGACGATATAACCTTAATAAAGAGGGCGCATTTTATACAGCAAATGCGCGACAAATTCAACTTAAAAAGCGAAAAAAGTCGCGCAAACCCGATCACGGCCTGACTTTGCGGCCGGTTCTAGTCAAAAAATGGCGACCGTTTTTCCGTGGTGCTGATCAGGTTAACCGGGCGATTCAGCATTTGCCCACCGTCCCGCGCAATCGGGATCCAGGGGAAAGTGCCACGGCCCGTAGCCGGTTTCAACACAAATAAATCAAACGGTACCGAGATAAAGAATCCCTTGGTAAAACTACCTTCGCCGTATTCTTCTGCTGACACATTGGTAAACGACGCAAACGCACCTACCACAATGCCGCTGTCGAAGCGCTTGGCGAATTCGATATTCACCCCTTTGTCGCGCGCCAGGAATTGACCTGCGCTCAGGCGAATGCGCGCATCAGGCAAAATCTCAGGTTGCCAGTACACACTGGCGAAACCGGTAAAAGCTTTGTAATCCAGTAAACCGAATTCGTTTTCGAAATCGCGCTGCTGAACAAAGTTCGCGTCGATACCGAATGCCCAGCGACTGTCGAGCGGCCGGTACATCACTTCAGCGCCCACCCCGGCGTACATGGTTTCGAGGTACCCTGCATACCCGGCGTAGTACCAGTCATCGCCGTAGGTGTCGAACCAGTTGCCGTACAGCGAGTTCATCGACATAACGCCGTTGGTCACGTATTCGCGGGTTTGTGTGCGCACACGCGGCAATGCAGACTCTTCATTATCCACTTTGAAGTTGAATTTATCGAAGTTCTCCAACAGCGTCGCGCTCACCGTACCATACACACCGAAGTTACGATTAAACTGGTAACCGCCGGTGAACATCAGGCCTGCCTGATACATGTAAAAGGCTTCCGGGTTACCAATAGATTGCGTCCAGAAGAATTCAGCGCCGTACAACATGCCCGACTCGGTTTTGGGGGTAAAGTTTTCCCGTGTTTCAGCATCGGGCGACGTGCGGTAATAGGTTGATGGCAAATCGGTTTCAGGCACTTCGTACTTCGCGTGCTGCTTGAATTCGTCCGCATCCACTACCGTGTCGACCATCAGGTGGTTACCCGTATGCTCGACAATGTGGTATTCCTTCACGGACTCTGGCATTTCGGATGCCAGAATGCGCCCCACGCGCTCGATGGCTTCTTCGTCATCGCGATACGAGGTTTGCACCCCGTAAATGGTCGCGCTGGTTTCATCGATATCCATGTCGTTCGGCACGAACCCGGCGTTGGTCACGAGGTTGCTGACCAGCCGTTGCTTGTTAATGGACTCAACGTCTGCAGCGGGCTCCTTGTCGGTAATATCCATTGGCGGACGGACAATTTTTTGCTGTTTGACGGTGTGCATATTCAACCGGTAGCTCACCCCAAACCCAACCGTGTTGCCGCGCTGATAGTTGAGGGTAAAGTCAAACCCCTTCCAGCGATACAGCGCCCCTACGTTCCAGCGAGTGTCCTGTTGCAAAGCACCTGCGCGGTCATCTACGTAGTTATTCCCTTCGTATTCCGCTTTTAACGTCAGCCCGTCTATGGGAGTGCGGTATTCTACCCCCCCAAAGAACGCCATAGGCCCCTTGAAGAAGTTTTGGTAATCCACCTTACCGCCACGGCCCGAGAACCCGGTAGGTCGCTCACAGTAGCTGTCGCGCAGTTTACAGAAAGGACTGGTTACATCGTCATGGGTTCCCATGTATCCCCAGCCTACACCGGCGTGAAAATCAAAGGGGCCGACAGACTTACTCATATTGACAAATTCGCTGTCGAAGAAGCCCGTGCCCCCAAAGTCGCGGAATCCTAACGATATGTCGGGCAGATAGTAACTTTCTTCCCACAGGCGAAATTTTACGTCGAGTCCTTTGTCTTTGAGTGTTTGGTCGCCACTAAAACTGTCTACGTTACTGTAAAGCCGGGTACGGGTATCGGTGTAACGCGCGGTAGCTTCCATCCAGGGGAAGAGCTGCAGGCTCACCGACCAAAAGCGGTATTCCTGATTGTCTGTATAATTAAGAGATAACGCCCCTTCGGGCATCATTCGGGCCGTTGGGGTTTGCCACAGACCTACCCCTCCCTGCACCATCTGCGAGGGCGATACACTGTAAGGATTATCTGCAGCCGGTACTTCATCTGCTACCGCTACACCACTCATTAATGCCGTTGCCACGGCAAGCCTTAAATTCAAAGCAGTCACGGTTACATCCTGTGTTGTAGCAATCTGGCGATATGATCATTGAGCTGCTCAATGTCGTCGCTGAATAAATCAGTTTGAAGCGGCAGGTAAATCACACTGCCTGGCATTGGCTTGTAGTGTGTATTGTTCCAATAGGCGATACCCTGCTTGGACACTTTGCCATCAGGCTCTATGACATACACATAATCCTTGTCGGCAGAGTCCGCTGGCGTTGCTTGTTCCAGGTAGTCACGCACGGTCGAGGCATTGTTAAATGTCAGGGTCTGTTGCGCACCAATTGGCCCAACCAGCGACAAACTCTGCATGCTGGGCTTCGCTTTTATGTAATAGCGGCCCGACACAAAGCCGGGATTGCGTTTGGGGTTTAATCTGGCCTGATCGAAATCGACATCAATGTTGAGCCGACGCATAAGATGCCAGTCGCTGATGTCACGGTAAAGATCGCTCAACAGAGTATGGCGAGCTGAACCCGAGGATTGTCGGCGGATCAGATTTGCCAGTAGCTGCATGACCTCAGCACGCTGCGCTTCTGCTTTCGGGCTGTCCAGCTCATACACTTCGGCCCCGGCCCAGTAAACCGAATGCGGGTCGGGCAGTGTTGCCAGCACCTCGGCCAGCTTAACGGGTTTGTCGAAGGTAATAATGGTATTTTGCGTATTAAACGACAATTGGGCTGCGGTTACAGCTTGGCTCAACAGGCATAACGCGAGTAAGCACCCTAAATGCCTCTTCATACTATAAGCCCCCGCTGTTTTTGATGTGGCGTGCAATACGGCTAACGTAAGTGATCACCATGGCTTCAGTAAAAGGCGAGGCGGTTTGCTCACTGTAAAAGACGTTGCCCGAGACAGGCTCTACCAGGTAGCTGTTTTCCCAGTCGTAAGCGCTGTCCCAATATGGCGTAGAAGGCTCTGTACGCACAGTTTCCACCCATTTGTCGAGTGTGAAAGTTTGACCGTAGAACGATTTGGTTACCGTGCCATCTTTTTTAAATGTTGATTCAACAGGTAAGCCGTATTCATGGTTGGCAATATCGATAGTGTATTGCCAGGTCGTTGTGTTGGCTGATGCGATATCCACCAGCGGATTCGTGTCGAGATGACTGGTACTCAGAACGTCTGTGGCAAACCCCGACGTCTGTACCAACTTGTCGTGATGGAACACGAAAACGGCATGGTCGGCAGACACCCACTTATGCTGGTCGTTCTCAAGGTAAGCCAGGGCGAGAAATGCCGGATTTCTGTCGCCTAGCTCAAGTTGCATCAAATCAATTTTACTTTGTTGGATGTCAGCAAGGCTCTTCTCTGGACCTGAGCGAAATGCAAGGCGCAAAGACTCCATATATAAACGATGTGTGGAAGAGCAACTTACAAGGAAAGCGGTAACCACTGCCAAACAGGCAAGGTTACGAAAAGATCTAACGGTCATGCAGCAATTTTGGCCTTAAGATGAACTGATTCCATGTTACACAATAAAAAAGCCGCCTTGAAGGCGGCTTTTTTAAAAATCGTTAACGCTTACTGTTCGCCAGGAGCGTAGATGTAAGTCACAGTTACCGGTACAGTGATAGTTTGTGTACCAGATACAGTTACTGTGTTGGTTACAGTTGTGCCGATGCATACGCCGTCAACCAGTTCGTCGTCGCCGTTACAATCGCCGTCGCCGTCACCATCGCCGTCACCATCGCCATCACCGTCTCCATCGCCGTCACCAACAACAGATTTGCCTCGGTTATTAGCAATAATTGATGCAGCCAGAGAGGTTACGATAGCACCAGCCGCAACAGCAGCAGATACAACGCTTCCACTCGCAGCACCAGCAGCACCTGCACCGCCAGTACCTTCTTGGGCATAAGTACCCGCTGACAGGATGGTCGACGCACCTATCAACGTAGCAAGTAATGTTTTCTTCATGATTAGTCCTTTCTTTGGATATCCGCCAGTAAGGCATATTAGTGCATTTTGCACCAGATGACTATAGGCTAAGAAAAATTAATCAAACATTAATATTTCCGCCCAGTGTCTAAAAACCATCCATGTTTTATGCCAAAAAATCAGTAAAATAGAAATATCCTGGCTAAAATTTCTACAGCAATCCTTGCTGAGCGAGTGAGCATACCTGATTGTCGGCGACAATAAAATGATCAAGCACCTGAATATCTACCAGTTCCATCGCTTTTTTTACGTCCCGGGTTAACGTAATGTCGGCCGGGCTGGGCTTGGGGTTACCGGAAGGGTGGTTATGGACCAGAATAACAGCCGCGGCGTTATCTGCTAGCGCCTGCTTTACCAGCTCTCTGGGATAAACAGCCGCAGCGTTAATAGTACCGGTAAACATTTTCCTGAATGCCAGTAAATGATGCTGGCTATTGAGTAACATGAGTGCAAAGACTTCCTGGTTCAGATCCCGCAACTGTGCGCGTAGATAGAGTTTGGCATCTTCTGCGCTGTGAAACATCGAGCGTTCGTGCAGCGGTTCAGCCAAATGACGCCGGCATATTTCCATGGCGGCCTGAAACTCACAAAACTTGGTTTCTCCAATGCCGGTAACTTTGCACAAATGGCTTTTTGGCGCCGTCATTACGCCGCGCAGCGAACCAAATGTCTGCAATAAGCAACGGGCAATATCCAGCGCGGACAGTCCCTGATTGCCACTGCGGATCAGCACCGCCAGTAACTCGGTATCCGATAGCTGAGCAACGCCCTGCGCTAACAGCTTCTCACGCGGGCGGGACTGTTCGGGTAACCTCAGTAATGTCATGGGATCTCTCGCTTAGTAAATACAGCAATAGCTTAATTAACCGGGTTGTTCATGCCTACTGCACTTCTGCCGTGTTTTCATGCACTAATTTGGTGCGTGAATAACTCCTTCAACGCCATCACTTTTTGATCAATAGCTACACAGCTGAGCCCTTGCATGGTAGTCTTTCGGCGTTTATTCAGTCAGGTGAATATAAATGTCATTAGCAGGAAAAAAGGTGGTTCTGGGGATCACTGGCGGCATTGCAGCTTACAAAACCCCGGATCTGGTAAGAAAACTCACCGCACAAGGTGCCATTGTCAGAGTCGTATTAACCGATTCTGCTACCCATTTTGTTAGTGAGCTGTCATTACAGGCTGTATCGGGTCACCCGGTAAGCACCGACTTATTGGATCCAACAGCCGAAGCCGCCATGGGCCACATTGAACTGGCCAAATGGGCTGATATATTGCTGATCGCGCCTGCCACCGCCAATACCCTTGCCAAACTGGCAAATGGGATTGCCGATGACTTACTTACCACATTATTCCTGGCCACGACGGCCCAGGTAGTCATTGCGCCAGCAATGAATCAGCAAATGTGGAAAGCCATGCCTACGCAGGCAAATATTAACCGCGTTCAGCAGTATGGTGCATTCCTGGTTGGTCCGGCCGACGGCGAACAGGCCTGTGGTGATGTTGGTCCCGGTCGCATGCTGGAACCAGAAGCCATTGTTGAAAGCCTGATGACCTATATAAGCCGCGAGCAGCCGCTTGCGGGCAAATCCCTGGTTATTACTGCGGGCCCTACGCGTGAAAGCCTGGACCCGGTGCGCTTTATTTCTAATCACAGCTCGGGAAAAATGGGTTTTGCGATTGCCCAACAGGCGCTGGCTTTAGGCGCCAAAGTAACCCTGGTTGCGGGACCGGTGAATTTGCCTACGCCTGTTGGTGCCAGTCGAATCAATGTTGAAAGCGCCGACCAAATGCTCGAGGCCGTTATGAGTCAGGTAACAAACAGCGACATTTTTATTGCTACCGCCGCTGTGGCGGACTACCGCGCGTCTGATATTGCCGACAACAAAATAAAGAAGAATGCGGATACGTTAACACTTACTTTTGTAAAAAACCCTGATATCCTAAAAACGGTTGCCGGATTGCCTAATCCTCCCTTTTGTGTAGGGTTTGCGGCAGAGAGCCAGAATGTTGAAGCTTATGCTCAAAAGAAACTGGCCGATAAAAAGCTGGATATGATTGCTGCCAACGACATTACTCGGGCAGGATTAGGGTTTAATAGTGACGCCAATGCGCTACATGTATTTTGGAAAGACGGCAGTGTCGAGCTACCGCCTCAACCCAAAACCGAATTAGCACTGATATTATTGAACCTGATAAACGAACGATACCAATTACAACACAGTTAAATTTTTACTGAACGCATTATTCGGTGATCAGTAGGTACGCCGACAATGGAGGAAGCACGCTCATTATGCCTGCCGCAAAAAAAACCAATCGCAGAGCACAGATTCTACAGGCGCTGGCCGGAATGCTCGAAACCAGTCCGGGTCAACGCATTACTACCGCAAAGCTAGCGGAGAAAGTTGGCGTTTCTGAAGCTGCGCTTTACCGCCACTTTCCCAGCAAAGCGCGGATGTTTGAAGGCCTGATTGAATTCATTGAAGAGACGTTGTTTTCTCGCATTAATAAAATCATTAATGAAGAAAAAGATTCTGCGGCACGTTGCCAGTTGATCCTGCATTTGATCTTAGGTTTTGCCGAAAAGAACCCGGGCATTACCCGAATCTTAAACGGCGACGCCTTGTTGGGTGAACAAGAGCGCTTACGCTTGCGAATAGCCAAATTATTTGAGCGGTTGGAAACACAACTCAAACAGATTTTGCGTGAACGCAGACTGCGCGAAGGTAAGCAACTGACTGCCGACGAAGCCTTAATTGCCAATACCCTGATTTGTTTTACTGACGGACGTATTAATCAATTCATTCGCACTGGCTTCCAACGCAAGCCAACCGAGCACTTCAACGAACACTGGGCTTGTTTCAAGCAGTCTTTCTTCTGCTAGCCCCCAAACAGCGATGCGGCTGCATCGCTGTTTGCATTTTCCTTAATGCCTACTACATTTAGAACGTTTATTCTTTTAAAAATCAGAGCGTGAGTTATGCCACGAAAATCACTGTATGACGTCAATGCCATTATGGAGCAGGCGGTTGATATTTTCCTGGAGCACAGTTTTCACGGCGCCGTAATGGAAGAAATCATTGCCCGTACTGAATTTAACCGACGAGGCTTTTATTTAGAATTTGGCAGTAAACAACAGTTTTTATACGACACCCTGTCTTATTATCATGAGCACACTCTGGCCCCTATTGTTCAACACCTTGAAAACCACCATGGTATTGCGTCTATTGAAGCCTTCTTCGATGCGTACATTTCTGTCATGTTTGGCAGAGGGTGTCTATTGATCAATATGGTCACAGAACTTGGCCATGACGATACGACCATTCAGTCAATTGGCCGGCATTATTTAGACCGCTTACAGCTTGGTTTTATTGGTTGTCTGGAGCAAGCACAGCGCCAGGGGACGGTAAAGGCCGAGATTAATGTAGAAGCCGTTGCGCTGCAGCTCACCTGCTTTGTACAAGGCTTTGCCGTGAACAGTATTCTGGCAGAAACCAAAGAAGAACTGCACATTGCAACGCAAGCGTTACTGAACCCGATTATTACCGCATAAACAACATTCTCGCCCTCTGGCACCCTGGCACGAAATCATTATAATCCGTGAGGGCTGATACTCTCCCCTCTTAACTGAATGGCATTCGAAATGAAGCCAGAGAGGGCAGCCTTCCATTCGGATTGGTGTGGCGATACCCAATTCCTATATTTTTTTCACGCGCAACGTTGGTGTTTTTAGCGAGATATTATGACCGATAAGCAAGTTCTGTATCGTATTCAGTTTGTCAGTAATGGCGAGCGGTATGAATTGTACGTAAGAGAATTATCTCAGGGTGGGCTTTTTGGCTTTGTTGAAATTGGCGATTTTGTGTGGGACAACCACACGCATTTAGTGGTAGATCCGACGCACGAAAAGCTCAAAGATGAGTTTGCCGACGTTACTCGCACGTATATCCCCATGCACAATGTATTGCGTATCGACACAGTAAAAAAACAAGGGACTGCCAAAATCACTCAACTATCTGATAAAGTAACTGCTTTCCCAAGTCCAATTTACACACCGAAGAAAGACTAACCGTGTAAAAGCAGTAACGAAGAGGATTGTTAAACCCATGGTGATATTTGCTTCAATTGCAGCGCTGGTCCTGTTGTTGGTGTACTTTGTAATGCGTGTTCAAAGCTTGCAAAAAGAGCTGGTGCTATCCCAGTCAAACCTCAAAGCCAGCAATCGTCGCATCAGTGATTCAACCAGCGGCATGGTCATGCTGGCAAAGCAAATCCAGCACTTTTTGGTGGAACGCCTGGAGTCGTCCCACAAGCGTGGTTTAATTGACACGGGTGCGTTTGAAGTATTTCAGTTTGTTTTTCACAATATCAGTACCATTGCGGTGTTATGCATGGA
>NZ_CFIDRX010000182.1:0-8670 GCF_984433645.1 Marisediminitalea sp. | reverse complement strand
AGAATACAACCAGAATACCCAGGCGGAAGTCTTGCTCAGAATGACTTTTAACATTGTTCCATCGCTTATAAATAGCAACGCTGGTAGCCTCAGGTATCCCGTCGATTGCACTATTCAATAGCGGGATCAAATCTGCATGCGCTTTATTCACACCCAATCGCAATAAATGCACAGGCTCGACATACCCGGTTATCGCCATGTCGTGCAAGTTCATGCGGTTCATTTCAGAATTAATGCTTAACAGCGCCCCCGCCATAACATCAACATTGCCCCGAGCCAGCTCGCGGACGGCTTCGGCCTCGGAGTTCATTAGTTGTAAGCGAATATCCGGATAGTAACGCGCCAGGTACTCTGCGAGGTGACTGTT
Source organism: Marisediminitalea sp. (assembly GCF_984433645.1). Lineage (NCBI taxonomy): Bacteria > Pseudomonadati > Pseudomonadota > Gammaproteobacteria > Alteromonadales > Alteromonadaceae > Marisediminitalea > Marisediminitalea sp. Next base: position 8,303 of record NZ_CFIDRX010000182.1, on the reverse strand, counting down.
TTTGTCTACTGCAACCAATTGGTGTGAAAGTCCGTCGATACCGTGATACATGACATCATAACTTTCACTCACCAGTACATTGGGTGTAGCGAAGTAAGGCGCGGAAAAGGTCAGAAAAGAACGGTAAACCGACGATTGACTGACCATAGGCAAAACCATGCACTTCCCGGTTTGTACAAACTCGAGGGACTGTTGCCAGCTGTCGGTTTCGACCAGTTTGAATTGAACACCGGCGAGTTCGCCAATGACCGTGAGGTAATCTGCGGAAATACCGACATGTGCGCCATTACGGACCATTTCATAAGGCACCCACGAAGGGTTAACACAATAGGTGACGATTGAAGGCGCAGATAGTGCAGAAAACGTCCAGCCACTTAACATGGCAGAAAGTACGCCCCACCGCACTAAGGTTGCTTTAAACTTGAACATGGTAACAATGTTATTCTTATTTCGTGTCAGTATGCGTTTTCAACGGTGTGAAATCAACTTAAACAAGACAGAAAAGCTAATGAAACAGATAGTTATGCCGCTTTCGACAGACTAGAAACAACCTCTGGTATATCTTCATGTTCAATCAGCGAGGCGCACTGCGCCCCGCCATTTGGTATTACAGCATCTCTACCGCTAATGCGACGCCTTCACCACCACCAATACACAAGGACGCAATCCCTTTTGATTTGCCTTGTTGCTTCAGTGCATGAAGTAACGTAACCAAAATACGCGCACCTGACGCGCCAATGGGATGACCCAATGCACAGGCACCGCCTTTAACGTTAACTTTCGACGCATCGAGGTCGAGCTTCTTGATTGCCAGCATAGTTACCATTGCAAAGGCTTCGTTAATTTCAAACAAATCAACGTCGTCTTTGGTCCACCCCGCTTTATCCAGGACTTTTTCCATGGCACCAACAGGGGCGACAGTAAAATCTTCTGGCTTAATAGAATTTGTTGCGTGCGCAACAACTTTTGCCAGTGGCGTTAAGCCCAGTTCAGCCGCCTTTGACTCACTCATCACCAGCAGCGCAGCAGCACCGTCAGAAATTGAGCTTGAGTTGGCGGCTGTTACTGTTCCGTCGCGCTTGAACGCAGGACGAAGTGAAGGAATTTTTTCCGGCTTCGCCGCTAATGGGCCTTCGTCGGTATCGACAACCACTTCCCCTTTACGGGTAGCAATAGTAATTGCACTGATTTCGTCGCCAAAGGTACCCGCACTGATCGCTTCGTTGGCTTTCGACAATGAACCAATGGCGAATTCGTCCATCATTTCACGAGTGAGGCCTTCCGCATCAGCCGTGGCTTGTGCAAAACAACCCATCGCCTGGCCGTCGTAAGCATTTTCTAATCCGTCCATCATCATGTGGTCCAGCACCTGACCATGCCCCATGCGATAACCACCACGGGCTTTTGGTAACATGTATGGCGCATTACTCATACTTTCCATACCACCAGCCACAATGACTTCTGCACTGCCCGCCTGTATCATATCCGACGCCAACATAACGGCTTTCAGACCAGACCCACAGACTTTGTTAATTGTAACTACACCGGCCGCTAACGGCAGCTCGGCTTTTAATGACGCCTGACGCGCCGGTGACTGACCCAAACCTGCAGGCAATACACATCCCATAATGACTTCATCGATGACATTGACGTCAATACCACCACACACCGACTTAATCGCTTCCGCACCTAAGTCTGTAGCTGGCAGCGCTGACAAACCACCCATAAAACCACCCATGGGAGTACGTTTAGCAGCGACGATAACGACAGATTCTTTACTCATAGTTTCCTTGCCTCATTTAGGTTTTACACAAACAGTTAATACCAACCTATAAGATAAGTGTTACAAGTACTGCACTTATCCCGTTAGTAATTTACCAACAACGAATTTTCATGTTCAGCTGTGGCCTGTTTATTGTTACCGGTTACCGCATCATTGCCCTGAAAATGCACTGTGCACTTCAGCCTTCAAGCCTGTTGTTGAGTAACCCCACACTAGATTTAGCAATAATTACAGTAAAAATAAACACGCTTGTAGCTTACACCTGTATACAAAAATAAACACAAGACTTTGGTTTTATAGAAAGCCTCGCACTTCACGCCATTGACGTTAATTAAATGTTACTTTACCTTTACGTTAACTCAACCTAACGTTAACGTAAACTGCAGCCTGTTTACACTATAACACTACCGGGTAACTACAGGTGAGACTTTAGGAAATCGGCTTATGACCAATCAAGAAAATGAATCAACCTACACCATCGGTGAACTTGCCAGGGAGTTTGATATTACCCCTCGTTCAATACGTTTTTATGAAGAACAGTCATTACTGAGTCCTAAACGTACCGGACAGAACCGTATCTACTGTAACAAAGACCGCGTCAGGTTAAAGCTAATTATGCGTGGTAAGAGGTTGGGCTTCTCATTGGCCGAGATAAAAAATCTGTTCGAGTTGTACGACAGCAACCCGAATTCCAGTGTACAGCTTCAGACGATGCTGCAACTTACCGAACAAAAACGCGCCGTACTGCGCCAGCAACTCGACGACATCCAAATGTTGATGAACGAACTGGATGAAGTGGAAACCCGCTGCCGCGAAGAACTGGCCGACTTACAACAAGGTGAATAATATGACTGCTCATTACCCTACGCTTAACTTCGCCCTGGGTGAAGATATCGACATGCTGCGCGACCATGTTTACCAATTCGCGCAAAACGAGATTGCCCCGCTTGCAGCTCAGGCTGACGAAGACAACGCCTTTCCAAATGCCCTGTGGCCTAAATTAGGTGAGATGGGATTGCTGGGCGTAACAGTCAGCGAACAGTACGGTGGTGCTGATATGGGCTATCTGGCCCACACGGTTGCCATGGAAGAAATCAGCCGGGCGTCAGGCGGTATCGGCCTGAGCTATGGCGCGCACTCTAACCTGTGCGTAAACCAGATTTTCAAAAACGGAAACGATGCCCAGCGCGAAAAATACCTGCCTAAGCTGGTCAGTGGCGAGCACATCGGTGCATTAGCGATGAGTGAACCGAATGCCGGTTCAGATGTGGTAAGCATGAAGCTCGCCGCAAAAAAAGTGGGCGACAAATACATCCTGAACGGTAACAAAATGTGGATCACAAACGGTCCGGATGCCCATACCTTTGTGATCTACGCAAAAACCGACGTGAACGCCGGCCCCAAAGGCATCACCGCATTTATTGTTGAGCGCGATTTCCCTGGCTTTAGTCGTGCACAGAAGCTCGACAAACTCGGCATGCGTTCGTCGAACACCTGTGAGCTGGTATTCGAAGACTGTGAAGTACCGGAAGAAAACGTACTGGGTGAAGTGGGCGGCGGTGTGCGCGTGCTCATGAGTGGCCTGGATTACGAACGTCTGGTGCTGTCTGGCGGCCCATTGGGCATTATGCAGTCATGCATGGACATCGTTGTGCCTTACATCCATGACCGCCAGCAATTTGGTCAGTCCATCGGTGAATTCCAGTTAGTTCAGGGCAAAGTCGCCGACATGTATACCCAAATGAATGCAGCAAGAGCCTATGTGTACGCCGTAGCTAAAGCCTGCGATCGCGGTGAAACCACACGAAAAGATGCCGCAGGCGCTATTCTTTATTCGGCGGAATTAGCGACCAAAATGGCACTGGACGCTATCCAGCTTTTAGGTGGAAACGGCTACATCAACGAATACCCAACCGGACGCTTACTGCGCGATGCCAAACTGTATGAAATTGGCGCGGGTACCTCAGAAATTCGCCGCATGCTGATTGGCCGGGAATTATTTAAAGAAACCGCATAGTAGATCAGGCAGTTAACGACAGAAAAAGAGGAGGTGCTATGCCTGTACTCAATACGAATATAAACAACCAGTCTGAAGCCTATAAAAATAACTATCAGGCAATGCAGCACGTGGTTGACGATTTGCAAAAGACCATTGCGCAAATCATGCAAGGTGGTGGCGACAAGTATGTTGCCCGCCACAAGGAAAAAGGCAAACTGCTGCCTCGGGAACGTATTGATGCCCTGCTCGATCCCGGTTCACCGTTTCTCGAAATTGGCCAGCTTGCGGCGTGGAATGTCTACGAGGACTACGTGCCTTGTGCCGGCGTCATTGCAGGCGTAGGGATGGTCAGCGGCGTTGAATGTATGATCGTTGCCAACGACGCAACCGTAAAAGGCGGCAGCTATTACCCGTTAACGGTGAAAAAGCACTTGCGTGCCCAGGCCATTGCCGAGCAATGTCATTTGCCCTGTATTTATCTGGTCGACAGTGGCGGCGCCAACCTGCCCCGTCAGGACGACGTATTCCCGGATCGCGACCACTTTGGTCGTATCTTCTTTAATCAGGCCAGAATGTCGTCGCAAAACATTCCACAAATTGCTGTGGTCATGGGTTCCTGTACTGCAGGCGGTGCGTACGTACCCGCCATGGCTGATGAGAGCATTATCGTCAAACAACAAGGCACCATCTTTTTAGCGGGGCCGCCGCTGGTTAAAGCCGCAACCGGTGAAGAAGTGACAGCTGAAGAACTTGGCGGTGGCGACGTGCATACCCGTATTTCAGGCGTTGCCGATCATCTGGCCAATAACGACCACCACGCGCTGCAAATTGCCCGTGATGCCGTCGCGCGCCTGAACCGTAAAAAGCCCGACGCAGTGACCACTGAGCCGGTGAAAGATCCGCGCTACCCGGCGCAAGAGCTTTACGGCATCGTGCCACAGGATCTGCGTCAGCCATTTGATGTGCGCGAAGTCATTGCCCGTATTGTGGATGACTCTGACTTTGACGAATTTAAAGCACGCTATGGCACCACACTGGTGTGTGGTTTTGCCCGCCTGCATGGCATGCCGGTTGGTATTGTGGCTAACAACGGTATTCTGTTCAGTGAGTCCGCACAAAAAGGCGCGCATTTCATTGAATTGTGCTGTCAACGCAAGATCCCGCTTATCTTCCTGCAAAACATCACTGGTTTTATGGTGGGTAAACAATACGAAGCCGACGGTATTGCCAAGCACGGGGCCAAAATGGTGAACGCAGTAGCCTGCGCAAACGTGCCGAAACTCACCGTGTTAATCGGTGGCAGCTTTGGTGCGGGTAACTATGGTATGTGTGGCCGTGCTTATGACCCGCGCTTTATGTTCATGTGGCCCAATGCCCGTATTTCCGTAATGGGCGGCGAGCAAGCCGCAGGCGTGCTGGCGCAGGTGAAGAAAGAGCAAAAGCTACGTGCAGGTGAAACCTGGTCGCAGGAAGAAGAGCAAGCCGTTAAGCAACCGGTCATCGACAATTACGAACGTCAGGGTCACCCCTATTACGCGTCTGCCCGCTTATGGGACGACGGTGTTATTGATCCGGCCCAAACGCGCAATGTGTTGGCGCTAGCATTAAGTGCCAGCCTGAATAAACCCATTGAAGACACCCAGTTCGGCGTGTTCAGGATGTAAGGACCGATAATGACTCAAGATATTCTGTACGAGCTAGACCACCTTGGGGTGGCAAGAATTACGCTGAACCGCCCGGAGAAACACAACGCCTTCGACGATACCATGATCGCCGAGCTGACCCGCTGTTTCGTAAAAGCCGGCAGCGATCCTGCCGTGCGTGCCGTGGTATTGGCCAGCAACGGCAAAAACTTCTGTGCAGGCGCAGATGCAGGCTGGATGCAGCGAATGGCTGGATACAGTGAAGCACAAAACCGCACTGATGCGATGCAACTTGCCACCATGCTGCAAACCCTATACCGCCTGCCCAAGCCCACCATTGCGCGTGTTCAGGGCGCAGCCTTTGGCGGTGCTGTTGGGCTAATTGCGTGTTGTGACATGGCGGTGGCCTGCAAGATGAGTAAGTTCTGTTTAAGCGAAGTTAAACTAGGGCTTATTCCGGCAACCATTAGTCCGTATGTCATTGAAGCAATGGGCAAACGCGTTGCCAAGCGTTATTTCCAAACCGCTGAAGTTTTTTCAGCCCGACGAGCGCGCCGACTTGGCCTGGTAAGTGAAGCGGTCAGTGAAGATCAGTTGGATGACGAGGTCAATTCGTTGTTGACCGCCCTGCTCCGCAATGGCCCTACTGCTATCGCTGAAGCTAAAGCACTCATAGAGCAGGTTGCTGGCGCCCCCATTGACGAATCGGTTATGCAAAACACCAGCGACTGGATTGCGCGGATCCGCGTCTCAGAAGAAGGCCAGGAAGGGCTCAATGCCTTTTTGGAAAAACGCGCACCGACCTGGATTAAGGAGTCTGAAAAATGATTCATAAATTACTGATCGCCAACCGTGGTGAAATTGCCTGTCGCGTAATGCGCACAGCAAAAGCCATGCACATTCCTACTGTGGCGGTATATTCTGACGCTGATAGCAACGCCATGCACACTACGATGGCAGATGAAGCCATCGCCATTGGTCCGGCGCCGGCCACGCAAAGTTATCTGGTGCAGGATAAAATTATCGAAGCAGCCAAAGCTACCGGCGCCAATGCCATTCACCCTGGCTATGGTTTCTTGTCGGAAAATGCCGGTTTTGCCCGTCGCTGTGAAGCCGAAGGTATTATTTTTGTGGGCCCACCAGCCAGTGCCATCGACGCCATGGGTTCAAAATCCAAAGCCAAGCAAATTATGGAGCAGGCGGGCGTGCCGTTAGTACCCGGTTATCACGGTGACAATCAGGATGAGCAAACCTTATTAAACGCCGCACGCGAGATTGGATTTCCGGTAATGCTAAAAGCGGCTGCCGGTGGCGGCGGAAAAGGCATGCGCCAGGTCATGGAGGAAGCCGATTTTGACGCCGCATTAGCCGCGGCAAAACGCGAAGCGAAGGCCAGTTTTGGTGACGACACTATGCTGGTGGAAAAATTCCTGACCCAGCCGCGTCATGTTGAGATTCAGGTATTTTGCGATAGCCACGGCAATGGCGTTTACCTGTTTGAACGCGATTGTTCAGTGCAGCGCCGTCACCAAAAAATCATTGAGGAAGCCCCTGCCCCAGGCTTGTCAGATGAAGTCAGAAAGCAAATGGGTGAAAGTGCACTGGACGCCGCTAAAGCCATTGGCTACGTGGGCGCAGGTACGGTGGAGTTTTTGCTGGACGTTGATGCTTTCTACTTTATGGAAATGAATACCCGACTCCAGGTAGAGCACCCGGTCACCGAGTACATTACCGGCGAAGATCTGGTTGCCTGGCAATTGAGTGTGGCGCAGGGTAATCCCTTGCCGAAATCACAGGAGCAGCTGACCTGCCACGGTCACGCCTTTGAAGTACGCGTATATGCCGAAGATCCCGACAATGGGTTCTTACCTTCTACCGGCACGCTGAGCCACTTGCAGTTTCCGCAGGTGTCGGAATCGGTGCGGATAGATACCGGCTTTCAGCAAGGCGATACCGTGTCGGTACACTATGACCCCATGATTGCAAAAGTCATCACCTGGGGTAAAGACCGGGAAGAAGCGCGCCAACGTATGCTGGCCTGCCTGAAAGACACCCATGTGGTCGGCGTTACCACCAACATTGGCTATGTTAACCGTGTAATGCAGCACCCGGCGTTTGCAAATGCTAAGTTAACCACCCATTTTATACCGCATCACGAGGCGGACCTAACCGCACCGGCTATGCCTGATGCATTGTTACCAGTTATGGCCTTGCGGTTGCTACTGAGTCAGCAGTCAGCCGTGCATGCCGACCTGTCACACTGGCGTATGAATCACCCGCATAAGCAACAACTCAATATTGAGTGTATGGGCAAGCATTACGCATTGACTGTAACCACACAGCCGCAGCAATTCTGTATTGAGTGCGATGGTCAGCAGTGGCTGGTCAACGGAACCTGGCAGGACGGGATGCTACAGGCAGAAGTGAATGGCTATCGGAGTCAGCACCGCATGGCCTGTGTCGATGAAACAGCCAATCAATGGGTGCTGTTCAATGGCGCGGAAACACGTAATTTCGCGCAGATACATGCCGATGTGGGTGAACATGACGATAGCCACGACGGCGGTTGCATTGCACCAATGAATGGTACCATCGTCAAGCTGTTAGTAGACGCCAATACCCCGGTCAAAAAAGGCACGCCGTTGCTGGTAATGGAAGCGATGAAGATGGAACACAACGTCACCGCCCCTGCCGATGGTCAGGTGGGTGAATTTTACTTCAGCACCGGCGACATGGTTGACGGTGGCGCATCATTGTTGGAGTTTATTGCCGATGACGCCTAATTACCCAACCCAAGTAAGTATTCTGGAAGTGGGCCCGAGGGACGGTTTGCAAAACGAAGCGCAAACCATTCCTTTACAGGCAAAAACCGACGTTA
>NZ_CFIDRX010000181.1:0-8753 GCF_984433645.1 Marisediminitalea sp. | reverse complement strand
AACTTGGCGATATTGAAGCCACTATTACACTGATGAACCGTCAGGATGATATTATTAAGCGCTCAGGCGCAATCCACCGTGACACGGGCATTGTTGATGCCAGTACCCGCATGACACACCTCGTCGCTCGTATCGAAGACCCTTATGGGATTAAAACGGGCATGCCTGCGATTAAATTCGGTTCGTACACGCAGGTGCAATTCACCGGAAAGACACTGGAAAATATCTACAAGATACCTCAGGAACTGATCAACAAGCGCCAGATTTGGATCCTTGACGACGAAGACAAAATGGTACCAAAAACCGCGAATGTCGTTCGCGAAGTGGGCAGTGACTTCTTGATTCGTGCCGACATTGACAGCAGCGACCGGATTGTCATGACATTGCCAGAGTACCCGCAAAATGGCATGGCCGTGAAAGTCATTGCCAACGAGAAGCTCATCGCAAAGCAACCTTAAGACACGGAAGACCATGAGATGAAAGATCCTTTAGATACGCAACGTGGTTTAATTGCGTGGTTTGCCCGTAATCCGGTTGCTGCTAACCTGCTGATGTTTTTTATTCTGATTATGGGTGCCACGGGCTACGGCAGCATCCAGCGTCAGATGTTCCCCAATATTGAAATCAACTATATCAATATCAGCGCCCAGTATCCTGGTGCATCGCCGCAGGAAATTGAAGAAAGTATCCTGATAAAAATTGAGGAAAGCCTGAAAGACGTCAGTGAAATTAAACGCACCGTCTCTCGCGCGTTTCGCAACAGCGGCCGAATCTCGCTGGAGATAGATAAAGATGAAGAACTGGCGGATGTACTCGACAAAGTAAAACTGCGTGTCGACAGTATTGCGACCTTCCCGGCTGACATGGAGCCCGTGACCATTTCACAGGCCGAATATCAGCAACAGGTTTACGAAATGGCACTGGTTGGCGATATCCCGCTGGAAGAGCTCAAACCCATCGCGAATGAAATCGAAGATGACCTGTTGCAGCTTTCCTCAATATCACTGGCTACAGCACGTGTCCCTACAGACGAAATCGGCATTGAAGTAAAACCTGAGATGCTGAGAATGTACAACCTGACGATTTCTGATGTCGCCAGCGCTATTAATCAATACTCTGCAAACGTATCTGCTGGTCAACTGCGAACCGAAGCTGGTTTAGTGTCAGTGCGTATAGAAAACCAGTATTACGATGGTGAAGAGTTTGCAAGCATTCCTGTGAAAGTTGGCCCGGATGGCGCAAAAGTGTTGCTGTCTGACATTGCCGTTATTAAAGACGGTTTCACCGAAGGCGAACGCTATTTCCGCTATACCGGCCAGAATGCGGTGTTAATTGCAGTCAACGCGACCAAATCGCAAAACATTGTGCCCATAGCCGAAACGGTGAAGAACTACATGGCGCACAAAAATGAAGAGTTACCAGCGGGCCTGCAGTTAAAAGAGCTGGTAGACATGACGTACTACCTGAATGCGCGTCTGGACATGATGCTCAGCAACCTAATCCAGGGTGCTGTATTGGTTGCCATGATGCTGACATTGTTCCTTCGATTCCGTCTGGCCTTCTGGGTTATGGTTGGGTTACCACTTTGCTTCCTTGGCGCGGTAATGCTGATGCCCATGTTCAGTGTGAGTGTCAACATCCTTTCATTGTTCGCCTTTATTATGGTGTTGGGTATCGTGGTTGACGATGCCATTGTGATAGGGGAAAGCGCGTATTCCGAAATAGAATCGAAAGGCGGTGGTGTAGACAATGTTATTCGCGGTGCCAAGCGTGTCGCAACACCAGCAACCTTTGGTGTGTTAACCACTATTGCAGTGTTTGCGCCCTTTACGTTAAGCAGTGGGCCCGAAGGTGAGTTCTTCTACAACATTGCTGTGGTAGTAATTTTGTGCCTGGCCTTTAGCTTGATTGAATCCAAGCTTATCCTCCCTGCCCACATTGCAAACATTAAGTTCAAGCCTGTTAAACCCAACGGCTGGCGCGTGAAATTCAACAACCGTTTCAATCAGTTTGTAAACGGCCCTTACCGACGCACAGTAACCAAGGCCATTGAAGTTCGCTGGCTGGTTCTTGCTACATTTGTAGCCGTCCTGATGCTGAGCTGGGGCCTGGTGGCGGGTAATCACGTACGCATCGTGCCCAACCCTAAGGTGCCTCACGACTTCCCGTCTATTGGTATCGAAATGAACGAAAATGTGTCAGATATGGCGACGATTGACGCCTTGAAAACCATCGAGAAAGTCATCTGGGACATTGAAGAACAAACTATTCGCGAATACGGCAGTGGTATGATCAAAGACTTGCTCGCCTTCAATGAGTCGCGCACTGAAGCCAGATTGGTTATTCCACTAGTCGACGAAGAAAAACGGCATTTCAATACCTTTGAACTGGCTCGAAAATGGCGTGAAGCAATCCCCGAAATTCCAGGCATGAAGAGCTTCAGCATTGAAGACGACGTAAACGGTGGTGGTGATGATGGCGAGTTTGGCTACCTGATTTACGGTGCTGACATCAAGTCACTCAATGAAGCCGGTTTGCGATTCATTCAAATGCTTCAGCAGGAAAAAGGCCTGTACGATGTAAGCTCAACCATTGACCCCGCCAGTAAAGAAGTGCGCATGACACTCTTACCGGCCGCATATGAACTCGGCTTGTCATTGCGAAGCATCGCGAATCAGGTTGGCCTGAGTTTTTACGGCGGTGAAGCACAGCGTGTGATCCGCGACGGCGAAGAAGTCAGAGTCATGGTTCGCTACCCTCGCCTCACACGTGAACGTTTCTCTGATCTGAAATACACAGTCATTCAAACCCCAACAGGCGATGAAGTTTTATTAGGTGACGTAGTAGCGCTGAGCGAGGAGCCAGGGATCAGCTATATCCGCCGCGAGGAAGGCTACCGGTCAGTGTATGTCTGGGGCGCAATTGACGAAGAACAAGTTGAACCTAACGAAGTGGTTAACACCATTGATGAAAAGCTCCTGCCAGCATTGTTCGAGGAATACCCTGACATCAAGATGCAGTTAGGCGGTGATATAGAAGAGCAACAGGCTCAGCAAGACGAACAGGTTATGTTCTTCACCGCAGCCATGATCATGGTGTACATACTGCTCGCAATCCCGTTAAAGAGTTATGGCCAGCCAATTATAATTATGTCGGTTATCCCATTCAGCCTGACGGGTGCGCTGTGGTCGCATTTCCTGTTGGATTTAGACTTAAGCCTGATGTCGACGTTTGGTTTGATTGCAGCGGCCGGGGTTGTAATCAATGACTCGCTGGTTATGACAGACTTTATTAACCAGCGCAGGGCTGAGGGTTATTCTATTCTGGACGCCGCCCGACAGGCTGGTTGTGCGCGATTCCGCGCGATTACCCTAACGTCGATAACAACGTTTGCAGGCGTACTGCCGATTTTGTTTGAAACCAGCCTGCAAGCTAAGTTTGTTATCCCGATGGCGGCCGCTCTGGGTTCTTCGGTGTTATATGCCACCCTGGTTACCCTCATTCTGGTGCCTTGTTTGTACCTGATTTTGCAGGACATCAGCAATGCCTTTAAGTGGCTCTTTGGCAGTGCTGTTAGCGCCAAAAGAAAAGTGTTTCGCCAATCACCTCAGGCTTCTTAACCCTTGATTTATGCCCGCACCAGATATTGCCCGCAATGTCTGGTGCGCAATTAGGACCTATTCATGACTTGTACTATTCGCCCGGCGGTTAAATCCGATACTGCGACTATTCTGCACTTTATTCGCGAACTCGCTATTTATGAAAAAGCCGAGCACGAAGCAAAAGCGACTGAAGAACATATTCATCGCACCCTGTTTAATGAGCAGCCAAAGGCGCATGCCATTATTTGCGAACTAGACGGCGAAGCGATTGGTTTTGCCGTGTACTTTTTCAGTTATTCCACCTGGCAAGGTCAGTACGGTATTTACCTGGAAGATTTATATGTATCGTCTGCCCACCGCGGCGTGGGTGCGGGTAAACAGTTGCTTACCGCGCTGGCCAAAATTGCCGTCGACAATGACTGCGGCCGTTTTGAATGGAGTGTGCTGGATTGGAATCAGCCAGCGATTGATTTTTACGAGTCACTGGGCGCCAAGCCACAGAGTGAATGGATAAAGTACCGCCTCGATGGTCAGGCATTGCTAGACCTCGCTGCAAAAGCCTGATTGTACTTCACTGTAATGCGCTTGTGTTACGACAAGCGCTTTTGCGCCACAGACGCCGCAAAATACTTAAAGATATCCCGCCAGCTAATGATCCCGATAGGTTTACCGTGTTCATCAATCACCGGTAAACACGAAATTTTATGCTGATTAAACAACTCAATGGCACTCACCATGGTATTGGTTGCTTTCAGTGTTATTGGATCCCGGGTCATGATCTGATGCACGCGCCTATCCAGCGTAGCGCGGTCGCGAAAACGCTCTGTCACTGAGTCCAGAAACGGACTAATCGCCTTCAAATAATCCCGGTCAGAGATCACCCCCACCAGTCTGTCATCTTCAACCACCAATAAGTGATGAAAACCACTGGCTTCAAAAATATGCCGAACCGTGTCCAGCGAGTCGTCCATCATCACGCACACCACGCGTTTGGTCATTATGCTGGCAATACTCATACACCCTCTTGAACATTGTTCTGATTGTGGAAAAACGCGAATCACCGTGTCATAGTGTAAGTATACTATTAAGGTAATAATTTGGCAGCGTGTAATACCTTCGCTGTACTTTAGACCAGCCATCATAACAATACAAAGGACGTCTCATGGCTAGTAGCGCTACTTCCAGGCTGATGAACTACCCCATTACCATTATTCTTATCTGCCTGATTGCCATTGCAGGATTAGCCAGCGGCGGTCAGTATCTGTATTTCCGGGGAGACTACAAAACGTTCTTCCGCGAAGACAATCCACAACGCGCCGCGTTTGAAGAAATGCAGGACATTTTCAATAAAACCGAATCCGTCAATCTGCTGGTTGTCCCCGAGTCAGGCAACGTGTTTAACGCCGACACCTTAAACCTCATTCAGGCGCTGACAGAACGCGCCTGGCAAACGCCCTACTCGATTCGGGTGAACTCCGTCACCAACTTTCAGCATACCTACTCCGAAGGCGATGACCTGATTGTCGATAAGCTCTATCCCGACTGGCAGTCCCTGTCAGAAGAACTCATTAAAAATATCGAAGCGGTTGCCTTAACCGAGCCCGATGTTGTTAACCGGCTGGTGTCACCCGACAGCCAGGTTGCTGTCATTAGCATAACGGTAAGAATGAGCGACGGTGACCAGACTAAAGAAGTCGCCGAGGTAGCTGGCTTCGTGAAAGCACTGGCAGAAGAAGTCACCACAACTCACCCGGATCATCAAATTCACCTCACCGGCGTTGTGATGCTAAACGATGCATTTCAACTCGCCGCTAACGACGATGCCAGCACACTGGTGCCGGCAATGTTTATTATTATCATTGTAATGATTGGCGTACTATTGCGTTCGTTTTGGGCCGCACTCGCAACGCTGCTCATTGTAGGCGCAACCATTGCTGCAACCATGGGATTTGCTGGCTGGGCGGGTTATTTCCTCAGTGTTTCAACCGTAAATGTTCCCACCATGGTGATGACCTTGGCCGTGGCTGACTGCGTACATATCATTGCTTCCTGGTTTCAGCAGATGCGAGAAGGTCTTTCAAAACAAGATGCGCTGGCGCGAGCAGTCAACCTGAACAGAATGCCGGTCATCATTACCTCTGTTACCACGTCGATTGGTTTTTTAACGCTGAATTTCTCAGATGTTCCCATTCTGGCCGACCTGGGTAACCTGACAGCAATTGGCGTCATGTTAGCCTGTTTACTGGCGCTTACACTGTTGCCGGCCATATTGTCGTTAATGCCCGTTACGCCGCCGGCAAAAACCACCTCGCGACTCTCTTCCTTATTAACGTCGTTGGGCGATTGGGTTATTACCTATTACCGTCGAATCCTGCCGTACAGTGCGATTGTGTTTGTGACGGCGTTGATATTGGCATCCACCAATCAGTTAAATGACATCGCCATTAAGTACTTTAGTCAGGACAACACGTTCAGGCAGGCGGCAGATTACCAGTCAGCGCATTTAAGTGGCCTGGCGACCATCGACTTCGCTATTTATACCGATGAAATGTCGGGTATTAATGATCCGGAAGTGCTGACCTCAGTAGCTGCCTTTACTGAATGGTTGCGCGTGCAACCTGAAGTCGACCACGTGTCCTCAATTGCCGATACTTATAAAAAGCTCAATAAGAACATGAACTTCGATAATCCGGATTATTATCGGTTACCCATGGACCCCGAGCTGGCAGCCCAGTATTTGTTACTGTTTGAAATGTCCTTGCCCTATGGTCTGGACTTAAACAACCAAATCGACATGGACAAAGCTGCCACCCGCATTAGTGTCACGCTTGATAACCTGGGCAGTAAAGAATTAACCGCCTTTGAGCAGCGCGCATACCGGTTCTTTAATAAGCTGTCTCCTGACTTACGTGTCACCGCAGCAAGCCCTGCCCTCATGTTTGCGCATATTGGCGAAACCAATATGCAAAGTATGCTGAAAGGTTCTTTGTTAGCGCTCGTGCTGATTTCCTTTTTGCTGATATTTGCGCTCAAATCACTGAAGCTAGGCTTAATCAGTCTGGTACCCAACTTACTTCCTGCCGGCCTGGGTTTTGGTATATGGGCCATGATATCCGGTGAGATCAATATGGCGCTGTCGGTGGTGCTTAGTATGACATTGGGGATCATTGTAGACGATACAGTGCATTACCTAAGTAAATACAAGGCAGCGCGGGAACAGGGTAAAACAGCCAAGGAAGCGAATCAGTATGCCTTCAAAACCATCGGTCAGGCACTTGTTGTGACCACCAGCGTACTGGCAATTGGTTTCGGGGTGTTGAGCTTGTCCAGCTTTGCGTTAAATTCAGACATGGGCCTGTTAACCGCTATTATTCTGGTAAGTGCACTGGTGATTGACTTGTTGTTTCTGCCGGCATTTCTGTTATGGCTGGATAAACCGGCTGACACAGCAGAAACGGCAACTGAATAAATTCCGTCGAATACGCCGACGAGTGTTCAGGCCAGATTTCGTATATTGGAGAATATCGATACGATACGCGCAGCGCGTTTGAGGTTTGCCAGATCCTGATCGCTCCACTCGACTATGTGGCCGACACTCTCGCAACAGATAATGCCAAAAGGCGCAAAGTCGTTACTGAAAATATAATCCAGCAACGAATACACGTTTACCGCCGGAAAGTACGCTTTGTTAAAGCACATGGTATGGGGGTGATTGCGGGCATCAGGTGCTCTGATGACGTCGGATTCCAGGATGGCGTTGAAATACTCAGGGTAATCTTCTGCCGATAACACCACACCCTCAGGCTCAGAAAACTCACCGTCAGCCATCATAGCAATACAATTTATTGCCGTTTTATTTTCGTCGAACTTCCACAGACTTACCCGGTTTGCGCCTTCAATGGTATCGCCAATGGCGTAGCACACCATTTTGAGCTGCTTGGACTGGTCCAAATCTGGGTTCGATAAATTGATACTAAGCTGCGTAAGTGAATCGATATCCATAAAAAAACGACTACATATAGAAGAACTGGAAAGATGATTTCAGTATAGCAGGTAAGACTGCATCAACCAGCCGGACCTACCATACAAAAAAAAGCCCGCATGGGATGCGGGCAAAGTGTGGTTTACACATGAGGAAAGAAACACTGAAAAACAAATATTAATTACTGAGTTCACCCGAGGCCGATTCAATGTGCGCCCGAACAAACCACTGGAACTGCTCTAACTGAGCCAACTGACCGGTGATCATATCTTCAGAAACCGGGTCCAGTTCACCCAATGTCTCGATGGCTTTGCGGTGATCTTTATTCACACCTGTGTACACTTTATCAAGTGCCGCCAGGTGGTCAGTCACTAGCCCTTTGCCAATTGCATAGTCATCCCAGCTACGACGCTCAACAATAGATTGCGGAGTGCCTACCGGTACGCCGCCTAATGTAGCAATGCGTTCAGCAATGGTGTCTGTCATTTCGCGCACTGCCTCAACCTGAGGATCAAGCATTTCGTGCACGCCAATAAAATTCGGGCCCACCACATTCCAATGAATGTGCTTAAGGGTTAACTGTAAATCAATAAGTGCGACCATACGATCGTCCAGTACAGAGATAGTGTCCTGCGCGGCATTGTCCTTGATGCCTGGGGCAGTAAATTGTGCAATTTTCGCGTTAGTCATAAATACTCCTGTACGTTAACAAAGGCTGAGTTCGTTCAACCTCAAATGAATACACAAAAGGTATTGCACAGCGCGTGCCGAAATGCAGATAGGTGCATCAGCCCTCAAAGAATAAGGGGTACAAGGAATAACGAGTAAATTAGCAAGGATATGAGAAGCCCCCCGAACAAAGTAAAGAATACAGAGGATTGTAAATTCTTCAGAGTCGGCTGGGGTTTGAATCAGTCAGAGAGGAAGAGAATGATGCACTTGTATTCAATCTGAGACTCCGCTAATGATGAATGGCAGGAAAGAGCGAGAAGCGGAAGTAAGCAGCTAATAGTTTAAATAAAGGTTTATTGCCCATAGCGGACCTTCTGTACTCATACTTGAACCTCATCAATTTGGCTGAAACTAAATTGATGTGATTCTTACGGGCTTACTAAGAATTCTCAGTAACACGCATTGTAAAACTAAAGAAATGTTCATGAATGCCGCAC
>NZ_CFIDRX010000180.1:0-8753 GCF_984433645.1 Marisediminitalea sp. | reverse complement strand
CCAATCGCCATGACCTCGCCCACTGACTTCATCTGTGTTGTTAGTCGGTCGTTAGAACCGGCAAACTTCTCAAAGTTGAAACGTGGGATCTTAGTTACAACGTAGTCGATAGCCGGCTCAAACGACGCTGGTGTTAATCCACCGGTGATATCGTTAGCCAGTTCATCCAGGGTGTAACCGACTGCCAGTTTGGCAGCGACTTTCGCGATAGGGAAACCTGTGGCTTTAGAAGCCAGCGCTGAAGAGCGCGATACACGCGGGTTCATTTCGATGATAACCAGACGGCCCGTTTTAGGGTCGACACCAAACTGTACGTTTGAACCGCCGGTTTCAACACCGATTTCACGCAGTACTGCCATGGCGGCATTACGCATGATTTGGAATTCTTTATCGGTCAGGGTTTGCGCTGGTGCAACGGTGATGGAGTCACCGGTGTGTACACCCATTGGATCGAAGTTTTCAATGGTACATACGATAATACAGTTGTCTGCTTTATCGCGAACCACTTCCATTTCGTACTCTTTCCAACCGATCAGTGATTCATCGATCAACAGTTCGTTGGTCGGTGACAGGTCCAGACCACGGGTACAGATTTCGTTGAATTCATCGATGTTGTAAGCGATACCGCCACCGGTTCCACCCATGGTGAAAGACGGACGAATAATACAAGGGAAACCAATGCGTGAGAGCACGTCGTGAGCTTGTTCCAGCGTGTGCGCAATTTCAGCACGCGGACACTCAAGACCAATTGACTTCATGGCTTTATCGAAGCGCTCACGGTCTTCCGCTTTGTCGATGGCATCCGCCGTGGCACCAATCAACTCAACGTTAAATTCTTCCAGTACGCCTTCGCGGTTCAGGTCAAGCGCACAGTTCAGTGCAGTCTGACCACCCATGGTAGGCAGAATGGCGTCAGGACGCTCTTTCTCAATGATCTTGCGGACCACTTCCCAGTGAATAGGCTCGATGTACGTCGCATCCGCCATTTCCGGGTCGGTCATAATGGTAGCCGGGTTAGAGTTAACCAGAATTACCCGGTAGCCCTCTTCGCGCAGGGCTTTACAAGCCTGAGCGCCTGAGTAGTCAAACTCACATGCCTGGCCGATAACAATCGGTCCGGCGCCCAGAATCAATATACTTTTTAGGTCGGTACGTTTTGGCATTGGGCTAGTTCCTACTGCTTTGACTGTTCAATAAGGTCGATAAAATGATCAAACAATGCAGCTGCATCGTGCGGGCCTGGGCTCGCTTCAGGGTGCCCCTGGAAGCTGAACGCTGGCTTGTCGGTACGATGAATGCCCTGCAGGGATTTATCAAACAATGAAATATGGGTAACTTTCAGCGTGTCAGGCAATGATGCTTCGTCTACCGCAAAACCGTGGTTCTGGCTGGTGATCATCACAACGTCACGCTCGAGGTCTTTAACCGGATGGTTAGCACCGTGGTGTCCAAACTTCATTTTTACTGTTTTTGCGCCACTGGCTAATGCCAGTAACTGGTGGCCTAAACAGATACCAAATACCGGCAGGCCGGTATCAACGATGGTCTTAATCGCTTCAATTGCGTAATCACATGGCTCAGGGTCACCCGGGCCGTTAGACAGGAATACACCGTCCGGATTCATCGCCAGTACGTCTTCAGCAGGCGTTTGTGCTGGTACCAGGGTCAATTTACAACCGCGGTCTACCAACATTCGCAGGATGTTGTGCTTCGCACCATAATCGTATGCAACGACGTGATACTTGTAATCACTGCCCGTTTTGTAGCCAGTGCCTAATTCCCATACGCCGCCATCCCATTGCTGCGTTTCAGTGGTTGAAACCACTTTGGCTAAGTCCATGCCTTTTAAGCCAGGAAAGGCTTTGGCTTGCGATAGCGCTTCGGCTTCGTCAAGCGAGTCGACACACATAATGCAGCCATTCTGCGCACCTTTGTCACGCAAGATTCGCGTAAGGCGACGTGTATCGATGTCTGCGATACCAACAATATTGTTAGCTTTTAAATAGTCAGACAGGGTTTGTTCGTTACGAAAGTTACTGGCAACGAGGGGTAAATCGCGAATCACCAGGCCTTTCGACCAGATTTTATCGGATTCAACATCTTCCGGGTTAGTACCCGTGTTACCAATGTGGGGATAAGTCAGAGTTACAATTTGTTCAGCATAAGAGGGGTCAGTCAGGATCTCCTGATAGCCGGTCATTGATGTGTTGAAAACAACCTCACCAACAGACACGCCTTGCGCACCAATCGCAGTTCCTTTAAAGACAGAACCATCCTCTAACACCAAAAGGGCGGAATTAGCCAAGTCAACCTCCAAATTAAGGATAACCGAGAGTTTAAGCCAGTTACGATAAACACTCACAAAAAACGGGAGGTAAAGACACACTTACTTCCCGTTTACAATTATTTGCAGCTAATTAAACTGCGCTACGTACCAGCCAAATTAAGGCAAAGCACTTTTCAAGCGCAAAATTTTGGCAAATTCCGCGGATTATATCTGAACTATTCCAAAAGGTCTAATCCAATCCACTAAATTTATAAAAATATCGCTTTTGCGCTAAAAAGCACTCAAACCCTTCAAAAGTATTAATAATAGTATTTACTTTTGTAGTGAGAGCACGTCATTCATGCCGTATTGGGCCGCCGGCTTATCAGCCAACCAACACGCAGCATGTACTGCACCACGGGCAAAAGTAAGACGACTGGACGCCTTATGGGTGATTTCAAGACGTTCACCAATGTCAGCAAATAAAGCAGTATGTTCACCCACTACATCACCTGCCCTAACGGTCGCAAAACCGATTGTATTGTGGTCACGTGGCGGCTCTTTACCTTCCCGTCCGTACACCGCACAGGTTTTGAGATCGCGCCCCAGTTCGTCGGCAATCGCTTCGCCAATGGCCATAGCGGTTCCTGACGGCGAGTCCTGCTTGAAACGGTGGTGGGCTTCAATAATTTCAATATCGGCGCTGCTACCTAGCGCTCTGGCCGCTTGTTTTACCAGCGATAACATTAAGTTAACGCCAACACTGTAGTTTGCAGCAAATACCACAGGAATAGACTTCGCAGCGTCTGCCAGGCTGGTTAACTGTGCGTCAGACAGCCCCGTCGTACCAATAACAACCGGCTTCTTGTGCTGAACGCACCAGGCTAGATTGCTGTCAAAGGCGGCAGGCAGAGTAAAGTCAATCATGACATCCACGTCATCAGGGTTGAGACCGGATACACCTTCGCAAGCTGTATTCAGTTTGCCAATACCGGCCAGTTCACCCACATCCATACCTACCCATGGGGAGTCATCCCGCACACTGGCTACCGACAAATTGGCTTGTTTGTGCTCGTTCAATGCTTCAATGAGCACGCGCCCCATTCTGCCATTTGCGCCAAAAAGACCTACTTTCATGAAAAACCTTACTTAACATTTAAAAACACCACTTCTACTAACATTGTATCGTCATGCTGCTATTTAGTGGGTGTTGTTGTATTTGCGCAAATTGTGCCCGAAGCTGACCCAGATGAAAACCGCGAATCCATGCTCTTCAATATAAAAAAGTACTGTGATAGATCAAAATTTGCGGTAGTCGGCGTTGCCTGACAGCGCCAACTCGTGCAAGCTTTTGTTTTTGTTCATCCTGTTTTGGAGTGGTACGTATGGAAAAACGCCTTATCTGGGATATCCCCACCCGTCTTTTCCACTGGCTATTGGTAGCCTGTATTCTGGCCCAGTATCTGACAGCCGAAGTTTTTGACGCCATCGATTGGCATTTTAAGATTGGTTATTTCACCCTGGGGCTGATTTTATTCAGGTTGTGTTGGGGTTTTGTAGGCACAACTTACGCGAAATTCAGTCAGTTCCTTACCGGGCCCGGTAAAGTGGTCGCCTATGCCAAAACCCTGACTAATAAACATTCTGAAGAACATGCGGGACACAACCCGCTTGGCGGCTGGATGGTCATAGCGCTGTTACTGTTAGTAGCAGCCCAGGGCATCAGTGGTTTGTTCATTGGCGATGATATTTTCAGCAACGGTCCCTACTACGACGCGGTATCCGACGCGACACGTGATGTTATGAACGCCATTCACCACACTGCTTTTAACGTGTTATTGGCTGCCATTGTGTTACATGTGGGCGCGGTGGTGTTTTATGCCAGATACAAAAAGCAGCTCCTTGTGCCAGCCATGCTGCACGGAAAGAAAACGACTAAGGCGCAGGGTATCAGTTCATCCCGCTTACTGGTTGCCGCCATCCTTGCGTTGATTGTCATTGCAGCCATGTACGTGTTTATTGAAGTGCTGCCGCCAGAACCGGTTGTCGAAGAGTTTTTCTACTAGCTGTATTCAGTACAATACGAAGGGGCATCTGGCCCCTTTTTGTTGTGGAGCACACCACACTTTGTGAAAATCTAAATATAGCGACGTCGTTCTGCAGCTAACCCCAGCGCAAAAAACGCTACAACAAATGCCAGCCCGCGGTATTCATACGCAATGTAGTTAAACAGATGATGCAAAAAAGGCGCGCCGTAGACAGTCAATGCGCCGTAGCCAAAAGCGCACAGCACAACGAATAGGGCGCACCGAATCACAAAGTGATATGGCGAAAGGATGCGTTTGATGTGTTTATTGATGATATCGCCATACACTACCAGTAACGTCGCTAACAGCATCAGGCTCATTTCGTCGAAATACTCTGCCAGAATATGGCTTATGTGGATGGTATACGCAGACAACTTAACAACTCCAACCCCAGAAAAGTACGCGTATTCTGAAAGGCAAGCTAACAACTGTCAAAACAAAAAAGGCCGGCATAAACCGGCCAATGCAGAGAACGCGCTCTGTCGGATGTTGAAACGGTTAGTCTGATGCCACCAGCCCTTGCGCTTTCATGATAGATTCGATTTCCGGTACGCTCGCCGGATCATCAATGGTCGAAGGCACGGCGACTTCCTGATTCGCCGCTATCTGGCGAAGTAATTTACGCAGGATCTTGCCTGAACGAGTTTTCGGTAAGCGTGGCACCACAACAGCTCGTTTAAAACAGGCTATAGGTCCAATTTCTTTTCTTACCATGGCTACCAGCTCTTTTTGCAGATCATCCGGGTCGATATCGTAACCGTCTTTCAGTAACACCAAACCCACCGGCTCCTGCCCTTTTAATGCATCGTGTACGCCAATAACACTGCATTCCGCCACGGCATCGTGGGCGGCGAGGATTTCTTCCATCTCACCGGTAGACAGTCGGTGGCCAGCGACATTTATTACGTCATCGGTACGCCCCATAATGAACACATAACCGTCATCATCTTTGTAGCCGCCATCGCCTGAGCAGTAATAACCAGGGAAATCACTCAGATAACCCGACTTAAAGCGCTCGAGGTCGCCCCAAATCGTCGCCAGGCAACTTGGCGGTAACGGCAATTTTATAGCGATTGCACCCTGCTCTCCGGGCGGGAGTTCCTGCCCGCGAGCATCCAGTACCTGCACATTAAATCCAGGTGTTGGCACAGTCGACGACCCCGGCTTGGCCGGCTTAGGCTCTACGCCCATCAGATTGGCACATATTGCCCACCCGGTCTCGGTTTGCCACCAGTGATCCACAACAGGCTTACCTGTTTTATCAACGGTCCATAAGTAAGTAGGAGGATCCAATCGCTCTCCTGCCATGAAAATCGTGTCGAGTGACGAGATATCATACTTTGCCAACTCGCTGGCAGTCGGGTCTTCTTTGCGGATAGCTCTGAATGCGGTGGGAGCGGCAAACAGAGCTTTAATTTTATACTCGTCTACCATTCGCCAGAACGCACCCGCGTCCGGTGTTCGCACGGGCTTGCCCTCATAAACCACCGTGGTACAACCGTGTAATAAAGGGCCGTAAACAATGTAGGAGTGACCCACAACCCAACCCACATCAGATGCGGCCCAGAACACGTCGCCTGGCTGCATATTATAAACAGCCGTCATGGAATATTTCAGCGCAACAGCATGCCCGCCATTTTCTCGAACCACGCCCTTAGGCTTGCCTGTTGTGCCCGATGTATAAAGGATATAAAGCGGGTCGGTGCCTTTTACCGCTACGCATTCTGCGGGGATGGCGTCAGCCACCGCGGTATGCCAGTCAATATCCCGACCTTCCTGCATGCTCGCTTTTGCTTGAGGGCGCTGCAGTACAATACAGGCTTGTGGTTTATACGAAGAAAGTTCAATAGCATTGTCGACAAGTGGCTTGTACTCAATGACTTTAGCGACCTCAATGCCACAGGACGCTGTGACGATCAGTTTGGGCTGTGCATCTTCAATACGCACGGCCAGCTCGTGAGGGGCAAACCCGCCAAATACAACCGAGTGAATTGCGCCTAATCGCGCAATAGCCAGCATTGCAACTACCGCCTCGGTAATCATGGGCATATAAACAACGACTCTGTCACCCTTTTCCACGCCCTGACTTTTCAATACGCCGGCAAAGGCGGCAACCTGGCTTTGCAGTTCGCTATAGGTCACAGTGTTTTTTGTGCCGGTTACTGGCGAATCATAGATAATTGCAGGCTGCTCACCGCGTCCTTGCTCGACATGATAGTCAACAGCTATATAGCAGGTATTCAGTTCACCGTCTTCAAACCAATGATAAATTCCGTCGTTATCCTGACTCAAGATCGTCTTTGGCGAGGTGTACCAGGGTATGGTACGGGCTTGTTCAGCCCAAAATAATTCTGGTTGTTCAATAGAACGCTGGTATTCGGCTTGGTATGACATACGCATGCATTTCCTAATTATTATTTGGTGACCCTGAAACTTGCCTTGAAAGTTTCAACATGACATTACATTAATAGAAAATGGTAAAAATGCGCATACGACCATTGGCTTATATGTCGACAATTTAACGAAAAACGGCTATTTTTCGGTCTGAGCAACCTGCACTTTTTCAGCGGAAAGAACAGCATTAAGCCAGTCCTTTTCAGCTAATGGTTTTGAGAAATAAAAGCCTTGAAAGTAGCTGCAGCCCCGCTGTTTAAGGTAATCACACTGAAATTCGTTCTCGATGCCTTCTGCTACCGTACTTACATTCAGCGCATGTGCTAAGTCGACAATAGAGTCGACAATAGGTACGCGTTCGTCCTGAAAAGTTATTTCGTCGACAAAATAGCGGTCTATCTTTAATTCCGAAATGGGCAGCTCTTTGAGGTAACTCAAACTTGAGTAGCCGGTACCAAAATCATCAATGGAAAACGAAAAACCTTCATGACCTAACGACTCCATGCGCTCCCGAACTAATTCAACACTGCTGATTAACGTGGTTTCAGTGATTTCCAGCATTAGCATATCCGGGTTAACCTGCCATTTGATGACGGTTTCCAGCAACTGTTTGGCAAAATCAGCCCGAACAATATGTCTGCCGCTGATATTGACTGCTATCCGGGTACGAACCCCCTGCTTCTGGCACGTTTGCAGCAACCGGCATGCCTCTTCAATGACCCAATTTCCAATGTCTATGATGGCATCACTTTCTTCTGCAACCGGAATGAACTCCGCCGGACTGATAAAGCCCAGAGTCGGGTGTTCCCATCGAATCAACGCTTCCGAACTGACAATGTGCTGATTACCGTCATACTGAGGCTGCAACATGAGATAAAATTCCCCATCATCAAGCGCGCGCGCAAAAGAATGCGAAATTTCCTGATACCGCGCATAGTCGTTAAAAGCGGCCTTATCCAGCGCAAGCATGCCGCCAGGTCCCTGTTTTTTAGCTCGTTTCTTACCAAAGGTCAGTACACCGTTAATCTTTTCATATGACGCTTTTCTGGCGTCCAGACGACAAGATGCAATAGCGGCTGTTACGTTATGGACTAGTTTTGAAATAGTAAGTGGCGCTGATATTTGTTTGTGGCACTCCCATTCCAGGCTATCGAGTATCATGCTTGACTGCTTGGCGTTATTATCGATAGGCGTGGTAGATAAAATAAGAAAATTATCACCGATCCCTCGGTATAGCATGAGTCCATCGGGCAACAGCTTTTTCAACCGCTGACCAACAATCCGCAATATGGCATCGCCCACATGCTTACCAAACGATAAGTTGTATTGTGCGAAGTTATCCATATCAATCAAACAGCAATAGATGTCTAAGGACCGGTATTGTGACGCCGTTTGGTCCAGTACCCGTTCGAGATCTTTTTCAAACGACCGCATATTAGGCAGCAATGTCAGTGAGTCAAAGTAAGCCGTTTGATAGATATCCTGAATGGCTTTTTTCCGCTCAGTAATGTCTTTGACGATGCCGACAAACTGACGTTGTCCGTCCTGAATCACCTCAGAAATAGACAGTTCGATAGGAAATTCCTTGCCACTCTTGTGTTTACCTATCACTTCCCGCCCAACGCCGATAATTTTCGCTTTGCCTGTTTCCACGTAGTGGCGGATATAGTCGGAATGGAACTGGCTGTATGACTGTGGCATCAGCATTTTCACATCCTGCCCAATCACCTCCTCAGGCAAATAACCAAAGACGGTATACAGCGATTTGTTGGCGGTGATGACCGTGCCTAAGACATCGATGGTCACCACTGCATCATTCAGGTTATCCAGAATAGCCGCCAGATACGCCGTGTAATTGTGTTCAGTTTCCAACAGACGATAGGCGTCGGTTATGTCTTCCAGCGCACCGTAGATATGGGTTACACGCCCGCCTCTGTAGCGCGCTTTGCCGGTAGCCTTGACGCGACTAACTTGTCCGTCAATACGATTTAAGACCCCTTCGTGAC
>NZ_CFIDRX010000179.1:0-8927 GCF_984433645.1 Marisediminitalea sp. | reverse complement strand
GTTAACTGGGAAAGCCCATAAGACTGGGTTTCCCACTGGTTGTTGTGGGTCGTAGTAGCAATATTGTCCAACAGGGTTTGAATGGCGTGCGGTTCCGGCGTATCGCCAAGCACAAAATTCTCCAGCACATTCAAACCATCCAGACTTGCCAGCAATATACAGCGGCTAGGCAGGCCGTCCCTGCCGGCACGGCCGATTTCCTGGCTGTAGTTTTCAATGGATTTGGGCAAATCAAAGTGGATCACAAAGCGAATGTCCGCTTTATCGATGCCCATACCAAAGGCAATGGTGGCAACAATAATGGTTGTTTCGCCCGACATAAAGCGCGATTGAATCGTGCTGCGGTTGTCGCTGCCGAGCCCGGCGTGGTATGCACAGGCATTAAAGCCACGCTGCGTTAAAAAGGTAGCGATGTCGTCTGCCGTTTTTTGCTGCGTTACATACACAATGCCTGCGCCTTCCACATTGTCCAACGCAGTTAACAGAGACTCGTGTTTGTTGTTGCTGTTGGCCGGTACGATGTCCAAATCCAGGTTGGAACGATAAAAGCCGGTTTGGACGATGTGCGGGTAGGCAATGTTGAATTTCAATGCCATGTCTTTTTGTACGCGTCGCATGGCAGTCGCGGTGAGCAGCAGTACCAGAGGAATATTCAGCTGTTGTTGGTATTGCGGGAGCTTCAGATAATCCGGCCGGAAATTGTGCCCCCATTCTGAAATACAATGGGCTTCGTCGACCACTAGCATGGAGATCGGTACGCCTTCAATAAAGCGGCGGAACCGTTCGTTTTTAAACCGCTCAACGGAAATCATAAGGATCTTCAGTTCACCGTTTCGTGCTTGTTGCATCACCTGCCGGGCTTCTTCGCTACTCAGGGTTGAGTCTAAGCTCGCGGCCGGTATTCCTTTACTGCGCAGAAATTCCAGCTGATCGTGCATCAGGGCAATCAGCGGAGAAATCACCAGAGTGAGGTGGGGCAGCAGGGTGGCGGTAAATTGATAGCACAGTGACTTACCAGAGCCGGTAGGAAATACCGCCAGGGTAGAGTGACCACCAAGCAGCTGCTCTATGGCTTGTTGCTGGCCCTCGCGGAATTGAGAAAAGCCGAATTGCTGGTAAAGCTGGTCTGTCAGGTTGTGCATATTGGTCGCGATAGGTTCAGGTTTATTGTAGCGAGTCACAAAGGTATCACCTTACTGCCGGCAACGCACAGCGGACTGGGAAATACCGATCGTATTTACGCCTTTGGGTCAGAGTATTGCCCCCGGATTCAAAGCGTTATTGCTGACTTATTTGGATTGACGACGCCATAAAAAAGCCCCGTAAAACGGGGCTCTTGTCGTCATCTACTTTACTGTAGCTATGTCGTTCGGTTAGCTCACAGAGCGAATTGGAATGACACTTGAAGGCGCAGTGCTAAGTTCAGCGCGAGGTGGTGCAAACTGAGTCAGTTTAATACCCACAACGGCTTCTTTGTACTCTTCCAACGTAGGCGTGCGGCCCAGAATGGCAGCCAGTACTACCACTGGGGTAGAGGCCAGCAGAGACTCACCTTTTTTGCCGTCTCTGTCTTCTACAACACGGCCTTGGAATAAGCGCGTTGACGTTGCGAATACGGTGTCACCTTTTTCTGCTTTTTCCTGGTTACCCATACACAGGTTACAGCCAGGACGTTCCAGATAAAGAATGTTTTCGTACTGCTTACGCGCTTCGCTCTTAGGATTGTCATCGCTGAATTCAAAACCAGAGTACTTCTGCAGAATTTCCCAGTCGCCTTCCTGCTTAAGCTCATCGATGATGTTGTAGGTAGGCGCAGCCAATACCAGCGGTGCTTTAAATTCCACCTTGCCGTATTTCGCTTCCAGATTACGCAAAATCTGAACAACAATTTTTACGTCGCCTTTGTGTACCATACAAGAACCAACGAAGCCCAGGTCAACAGTTTTGGTGCCTTCGTAGTGGGTCAAAGCGCGGATCGCATCGTGCGTATAACGCTTAGACACGTCTTCGTTGTTCACATCCGGATCGGCAATCATTGGCTCGTCGATCACGTCTAAGTCAACAACCAGTTCTGCAAAGTACTTACAGTTGTCGTCAGGCATCAGTACCGGACGGCCTGTTCCGGCGCGGATGTCTTCAATACGCTGGTTCGCTTTGTCGATCAGACCTTGAAGTGTACCGGCTTCGTTTTCCATGCCTTTGTTGATCATGATCTGGATACGGCTCTTAGCGATTTCCAGTGATTCAATCAGGGTCTCTGGCTGTGAAATACAGATAGACGCTTTGGCCTTCATTTCTGCAGTCCAGTCGGTGAACGTAAACGCCTGGTCAGCAGCCAAAGTACCGATGTGTACTTCGATAATGCGGCCCTGGAAGACGTTGTCACCGAACTTCTTCAGCATCTGTGCCTGGGTTGCATGCACGATATCGCGGAAATCCATGTGATCTTTCATTTCGCCTTTAAAGGTTACTTTTACTGATTCCGGGATTGGCATGGTTGCTTCGCCTGTCGCCAGGGCAAGTGCAACGGTTCCTGAATCGGCACCGAATGCAACACCTTTAGACATACGCGTATGCGAGTCACCACCAATAATAATGGCCCATTCATCAACCGTAATGTCGTTCAGTACCTTGTGAATAACGTCGGTCATTGAGTGATAAACACCCTTTGGATCGCGTGCGGTGATCAAACCAAAACGGTTCATGAAGCTCATCAGTTTTGGAATGTTCGCCTGGGCTTTCTTGTCCCATACCGACGCGGTATGACAGCCTGACTGGTACGCACCATCCAGTACCGGAGAAATCACGGTTGCCGCCATGGACTCAAGTTCCTGAGAGGTCATCAAACCTGTGGTGTCCTGAGAACCCACAATGTTCACTTTTACGCGAACGTCTGAGC
Organism: Marisediminitalea sp.; assembly: GCF_984433645.1. Lineage (NCBI taxonomy): Bacteria > Pseudomonadati > Pseudomonadota > Gammaproteobacteria > Alteromonadales > Alteromonadaceae > Marisediminitalea > Marisediminitalea sp. The sequence continues at coordinate 6,028 of NZ_CFIDRX010000179.1, read as the reverse complement.
CAGCGTGAAGCGCGACACCTTCAGGCACGCCCACTGCATTGTTGTTGAAGATTTTTTCAACGGCAGTCAGGCCCTGGCCTTCATGAGAGACTTCTTTAGACGGTGCAAATACTTCTGGCGCTTCAACCCCTAAGGTTTCAGCAGCAAAGTTTTGTAGCTTCTTACCGAACACAATGGCGTAAGAACCGCCGGCACGCATAAACTCCACTTTTTGCGGCGTAAATGCAGATGATACGTCAGCCAGTTCTTCATCACCCTTGTACAGCTTTTTGGTTTTGGTGTTGATGGTCAGTACGGTGCCGGTTTCTACCGAGTAAGCTTGCTCTAATACCGGATCGCCATTGGCGTCGAGCACAGGCTTGCCGTTGTCATCTAACTTTTTCACCCAGTTCTTCAGATCCAAACCGATACCGCCGGTTACACCAACAGTGGTCAGGAAGATCGGAGAAATGCCGTTGGTACCGGCAACAACTGGCGCAATGTTAACAAACGGAACGTAAGGGCTGGCTTGCTTACCCGCCCACAGTGCAACGTTGTTAACACCGGACATACGTGATGAACCCACGCCCATGGTGCCTTTTTCTGCAATCAGCATGACCTTTTTGCCAGGGAATTGCTTTTGCAGTTCAACGATTTTTTCCTGATCCGCAGGTGAGCACATGCATTTGCCGTGCAGTTCGCGGTCAGAACGAGAGTGAGCCTGGTTACCTGGCGACAGCAAATCTGTTGAGATATCACCTTCGGCTGCAATGAACGTCACTACATCGATTTTTTCTTCAATGTCGGGAAGTTTGGTAAAGAATTCCGCTTTTACGTAGCTTTGTAACAGATCTACCGCAATTGGATTGTTTTCTTTATAGGCTGCAGCAATGCGATCTGTGTCTGCTTCATACAGGAAGACCTGTGTTTTTAATACTTCGGCAGCTTGCTTGGCAAGTTCGGCATCGTCACCCAGTGCGATGTCCAGTAACACTTCAACAGAAGGACCGCCTTTCATGTGAGACAGCAATTCAAATGCGAAAGCCGGCGTGATTTCTTCTACCGTTTCTTCGCCCAGAATGATTGCTTTCAAAAACTGGGATTTCACGCTGGCGGCACTGGTTGTACCCGGCAACGTGTTATAAATAAGATAGTGCAACGAGTCTTTGCGGTGCTCGTTGTTTGTGTCTTTGATTTGTGCAATGATTTCAGCTAGTAATTCACTGCTATCAATAGGTTTGGGGTGCAAGCCTTCAAGCTTTCGCTCTTCAATTTCTTGCAAATAATCGGAATAGTGGCTCATGGGGTCTCGTTCTGTGTCGGTCTTGATCAAATTACAAGATATTAGAATCAGCCCTTAATCTCAATGTAATTTAATTACAATACCCCGATACTCATCATCACTGAAATAAATGTTGCGACAGATAGATATTCAACAAGGATATTAAAAAAGTGGGTATTTGTGTTGTTTTTGACAAGCAGGAAGAAGCTAGAAATATCTTTAAACTATTAAATTATAATATATTTTTATGATTTGCTTAGCAGGAAAGACACAACCTTACTTCGAATAATACGAATTGTAATAGAAAATCAAATGTCAGCGAATTACAGAGTAAGTTCAATTTAGCGTTTCTCTGCCATGTCAGTTTGCTATTACTCAGTAGTTTTTTATACTTTTAAGTAACTGTGTTTACAACATCACACCGATGTTGCCTTTGGGTTTTATACATGCGTCCAATCTGGTTCTTCATGGGCTTATCCAGTGTCTTTTTAGGCATGATGGGGGCGCTGTTGCCATTACTTCCTACCGTCCCTTTTATGATTCTTGGGGCATACTGCTTTGCGCGCTCATCTCAGCGCATGCACGACTGGTTGCTCAATCACCGGCTTTTTGGTCCGGCAATTGCCGACTGGCAGCGCAGTGGTGCCATCAGTAAGTCTGCCAAATACGCCGCGACTGTATCCGTAGCGGCGGTATTTTCTCTGTCATTGATTATGGGGTTGCGTCCCATGTTAATAGGGATTCAAGCGGTAACGCTTTGCGGTGTGATGTGTTTTATCTGGACACGTCCGCATCACTAAGCCAAATTCAAACAGCCCCGGTAAATACCGGGGCTACTTAATTTAGCGTGTTAGTTAATGGACCTAAGCCTCTCAGATTAGTAGTACGCCAGCTTTTCCGATTTGCCTGCAAAAATGCGATAAACCCATACGGTGTACATGAGTATGCATGGCACAACGACGACGGCGCCAACCAGCAAAAAGCGAAGTGAGTCAGGCGCACTAAGCGCGTCCATGATGGTGAGCTTACCTGGCACCACATAGGGATAGTAGCTGATGCCAAAGGCGGTAAAGCACAGTACAAACACCAGTAATGCCAATGCAAAGGGCAGCCATTCGCCATGCCCGCCTGCATCCGGGAGCTTTTGCAGCACAATACCGCAGAGCAATAACAGTCCGAAGCAGGCTAACGGGATCAGCATCAATAACAGGCCAACCGGACTCTCCAGCCACAGGGCACGTACATCCTGATGCAGAGTCAGATTAATAAAGCTCACGGCAATAATCCCGGCAGCCAGAATCATTAAACACCGCTTTGCCCAGTAAAATGCCTTTGCCTGCAACTCGCCTTCTGTTTTCAGAATAAGCCAGCAGGCGCCAATAAAGGCATAGGCTGCGGTAACGCCAAATGCGGCAAGCAGTGCGAACCCCTGAGCGTATATATCCGTGCGCAAGCCCGTTACCCAAATACCCAGCATATAGCCTTGTGACAAGGTAGTAAGCAAGGAGCCGTATTTAAAGCAGGTATCCCATTTTCGTTTCTTGGTTTGCGGTACTTTGGCCCGAAAATCAAACGATACGCCACGTAAAATTAGGCCCGCGAGCATTAAGGTTGCCGGAATATAGAGGGTTTGCAGGATCGCGCTATGGGCCTCAGGGAACGCAATTAACAGCAAACCTACAGCCAGTACCAGCCAGGTTTCATTGGCATCCCAGTAAGGTCCAATCGATGCCACCATGTCGTCTTTGAATTGTTCATTGCGGGGCGGGAACAGCACGCCCACCCCAAGATCATAGCCATCCAGGATGGCATAAAGTAAAACTGCCAGGCCCAGTAAGCCTACATATATGTTACCCAAAGCTTCAGCAGAAAGTGATTCAAAAGGCATAGTGTTCTCCTAATTCGCCTGAATGGGGGAGAGCGGTTGTTTCGCCTGGGCGCGCTCTTCAGCAGAGATTTCTTCAATACCTACTGACTTACGACACATCAGCGTGAGCGTACGGATGTAGGCAATCAGCAATACCACATATAAGGCGGCATACAGTGAAAATGACATTGCTATATTTGCTGGTGGTAAACCGGTAACGGCGTCCTGGGTTGTTAGTACACCGCTTACCAGATAGGGCTGTCTGCCCACTTCCGTCACGTACCAGCCCGCCAGTGTAGCCACCCAGCCACTAAAGCTCATGCCAATAAAGACTTTAGTGAGCCAGTCAGGCAAAGCGTCTTTGCGAAACAACCAGTAAGCGCCGCACCAGGCTGCAAATAGCATCAGCATACCCATGCCTACCATGACACGGAACGAGTAGAACACCGGGGCAACTGGCGGATGCTCGCCCTCAAACTCGTTTAGCCCTTTGATTTCACCGTTCGCGTCATGAGTCAGAATGAAGCTCGCCATGTTAGGGATCGCAATCTCAAAGTGATTGGTTTTGTTCTCTGCGTCGGGAATGGCAAATAATAGTAATGGCGCACCTTGTTCCGTGTGCCACACGCCTTCCATTGCCGCGATTTTCTGCGGTTGATGCTCCAGCGTGTTAAGGCCGTGCATATCACCGGCCAGAATTTGTAATGGAATAAGCACTGCCGCGGTGTAAGTAGCAGTTTTAAGCGCGAGTTTGGGGGCAATTTTGTTATCGCCTTTAAATATACGATAAGCTGATAAACCGGCAATTAAAAAGCTTGCCGTTAACCCCGATGCCAGCAACATGTGTGCAAAGCGATATGGGAAAGAAGGATTAAAAATAATCGCTGACCAGTCTTTGGCGTAGATCACACCGTCGATGACTTGGTAACCTTGCGGTGTATGCATCCAACTATTCAGTGACAAAATCCAGAATGCCGAAAGGGTAGTGCCGGCAGCAACCACAAAGGTCGCCAGGGTGTGTAACCAGTTTGGCACCCGGCGAATACCGAACAACATAATGCCGAGGAACGTGGCTTCAAGGAAGAAAGCAGTGAGTACTTCGTAGCCTAACAAAGGGCCTGCTACGTTCCCGGCTTTCTCCATAAAGCCAGGCCAGTTGGTACCAAACTGAAAAGACATGGTAACGCCAGACACCACACCCAGCGCAAAGGTCAGTGCAAAGACCCTTACCCAGAAACGGTATATACGCATCCATACCGGGTGACCCGACAGGTTTGAGCGCAGTTTGAAGTAAAACAAGAACCATCCGAGCGCGATGGTGATAGTAGGGAATAAAATATGAAAACTGATATTCAGTGCAAATTGAAGTCTGGATAGTAAGAATGCGTCCACAATCGCCTCCTGATTTAGGCTGATTTACCGGGAAGAAGTTTGTCTTTGAATTCGAGAATGCGGCCTACGCCGGCACCTAGTTTCATCAACGTATCGAGCTTTTCAGGGCCCAGGTTTTGCAACTCCTGAGACCAGGCTGTTACCGATTCCAACAGGTCGTGGATCTCGTGCAGGCGGGCCTGAACATTACTGTCTTGCTCACTACTGGCTGATTCCATCATCAGATCGCGAAGCAATGACATAGTGGGGTCGATTTCACGCTTTCGGCGCTCTTCGAATACCCGGTTTGCCAGCACCCAAATGGAGCCCGCAGGTATAAAGAACTCCTTGCGCTCGCCGGGGATGTGATGTTGCTTAATAAGCTGCCAGGATTGCAGTTCTTTCAGCCCCATACTGGTGTTGCCCCGGGAGATGCTCAGTGCATCTGCGATTTCCTGAGCTGACAGCGGTTCCTCGTGCAGCACTATTAGCGCAAGCATTTGGCCAACGGTGCGATTGAATCCCCAGCGACTGCCCATTTCACCAAAGTGCAGCACAGCAGATGTGACTAGCGGTGACATTTTCATTTTTATGTTCCTTGCTGAAGTTTCAGAAATTACTGAAAGTTTAAAATTAAACTTGATCCAGATCAATCAAAATTGATCGGTATTTAGCACCTGAACACAGAACAAAGTAGCCCCGCTAAACGCGGTAAGCGCTGGCAAAAACTGAAAAATTCTCTTGGTATTTTATATAAAACAACTGCTTGTAATGCTCTTCGCAGCGAAGCAGGCGCAGCTAGTGACAGCGTTTAATGATCTTTGACTAGGACTAAAGCCTTAGATAAATACGACCATTTGCTTAGTTTTTGCTAATGATAATCATTATCATATTGTGTATAGTTAGGCAGTTTAGCCGTAAAAAGCCTGTTTCGACGCTACCGCTAATGCACAGCCAATAGCGCAGTCGCACGTGAGAGGGCTTTTTACTACTTTTGCCGTTCCTGGAGGATAAAATGAAAAAATTTGTGGCGATTTTACTGACGTTTATGAGCAGTGTTGCATTTGCAGATGAGTGCACTGTAACCATTGAAAGTAACGATATGATGCAATTCAACATGAAGGAAATCACTGCGCCGGCGGCCTGCGATACTTTCACCGTTACGCTTAAACACACTGGTCAGCTGGATAAGAAGTTCATGGGACACAACTGGGTACTGTCAACTACCGCTGATGCACAAGCGATCGTTGGCGCTGCTTTGAAAGCCGGGGCCGACAATAACTATTTGCCGCCTGGTGACAAAACTATTATCGCCGCAACCAAAATTATCGGTGGTGGTGAGCAGGACACTGTGACGTTTGACATGAGCAAGTTATCGAGCGCGGAAGACTACACGTTCTTTTGTAGTTTCCCGGGTCACTTTGCCATCATGAAGGGCAGCTTTATTGTGAAAGGCTAATTTAGCCCGATTGCATTATCTGGTCATCGTGCCGCCCCACATAAACGCTGTGGGCGGCAATTTCATTAAG
>NZ_CFIDRX010000178.1:2919-8947 GCF_984433645.1 Marisediminitalea sp. | reverse complement strand
AGGGCTTTTAATGCCTGAAAAACGCGATCGTACTCGCTGTCTGGCACAGTAGGATTGTCCAGTACATAATACTGGTAGTTATATTCATTGATGGTATCGCGCAACGCTTCCATTTGCGCGCTGATGGATTGTGTATTCATGAAGCGGTCTCACTAAGCACGCTGACTGCGCGCACAAGAAAGTTAGCAGGGCTGGCTAGCCAGCCCTCGGTGTATTTAGTGTTTGGCAATCATACGCTTGCGTTCGAAATCTCGTATCTTTTCGACGTATTGCTGAATGCCTTGTTTGGTTAATACGCTGCGTCGGCCGTCCAGGACCTGTGCATTAAATTCATCGGCGATTTTGCGAGCGGCATTGTGCATCATGTTAAACACCTGATGCGGGTCACCTTCAATAGGCAACAGCATAAACAACGACACACCCCGGGTAGTAAAGTTTTCCAGATTGTCGATATCGAAGTTACCTGGCTTGAACATATTTGCCAGACTAAATAACACCGGACCTTTACCGTTAGAATTTACATGGCGATGGAAGATATCCTGGTCGCCAAATTTGAAGCCCAGCGTGAGCAACATGGGCAACAAAGCTGCGCCACTTATAGGTGCATCTTCTGGCGCTCGAACGTTCAGGATCAACACTTCCTGTCCAACACTGGCGGCGTCTGCAGCCGGTTTTTCGGGTGCAGCATCGCTCGGAGGCGCTGTTTTTTGCGAATCATCAAAATCAATTTGCATCTGTTCGTCATCACCAAAATTGGGCTCCTGGCGACGTCGAATCGATTGTCGGGTTTTCTTCCGGGGTGCAGGCTTTTCAACTGGGGCCGGCGCTGCTTTGGTTGCTTCCGATAGTTTATCTTTCAGTGTATCGGGCGCTTCTTGTGCATCCAGGGAAAAATCAATCGTCGGCTCTTTTTCTGCCTGAGAAGGTGCCTCTGCTTTATGGGGTTCGGTGGGCGCTTCGTCTTTCAACAAAAACGACGGCGGGGCCGGAATAGCTTCACCCGCATCAGTGACAGATTCTTTTGTACTAAACTGCGGCTTAGGGTTAGATACCACAGAAGCATACAGTTTTTCAGCTTCTGGCTGTTTAGCCTCAGGCTGCTTAGTTTCTGAGTGAGGTGAGCTGTTCTCATCTTCCGAGTGCAATTCAGATTTAGTTTCAACGCTTTCACCAGAAACTACGCTGGCTTGCGCGATGTTTTCTTCATCGTCTGAATCGTCGGTATCGGGCGTATGGCCGCTTACTACACGAACGGAGCCTATACCGTATTCATCAAATTGCTCTGTTGAATTCTCATCGTCTGCAGCGTCGTCTTCCTGCCAATCCTGAGGTTCAATACGCGGGGGCTTTTTGGCTTTATTGTTCTTACGAATATTCCATAAGCCATGTGCTAATACGCCGATGATAAAAAAACCACCAAGCAGCAACAGTGACCAACGTAATTCATCTTCCATCGATTTCTATGCCCTGTGTCATTATGCTTCTACCAATGAAACGGCCTCGTCAACGTCCACGGCAACCATGCGGGAAACCCCTGGTTCTGCCATGGTCACGCCGGTTAAATGACTGGCCATCTCCATCGCGATTTTATTATGGGTAATATAAATAAACTGTACTGATTTCGACATTTCCGAAACCAGCTTACAAAAACGCCCTACGTTTGCGTCATCCAGCGGCGCGTCCACTTCATCGAGCAGGCAAAACGGTGCCGGATTCAGTCTGAATATCGCAAATACCAATGATAAAGCGGTTAGCGCTTTTTCTCCACCGCTAAGCAGATGAATTGTACTATTTTTCTTGCCAGGTGGACGTGCCATGATGGTCACGCCGGTTTCCAGCAAATCATCGTCGGTTAATGCCAGGTATGCCGAGCCTCCACCAAACACTTTCGGAAACAGTTGTTTCAGATCGTCATTCACTTGTTCGAAGGTGTGACTAAATCGGGTACGCGTCTCGCGGTCGATCTTGCGAATAGCATTTTGCAATGTGTCCAGCGCTTCATTCAGATCGTCAAATTGTGCATCCAAATGCGCCTTTCGTTCGGCCTGGATATCGTATTCTTCTACCGCAGCGAGGTTCACTGCGCCCAGTCGACTGATGGCGGCAGTCGTTTGCTCAAGTTCAGATTGGGTGCGCTTCTCCTCTGCGTCAGCGGGTAAATTTTCAAGGATGGTTTTCAGCGTGACATCAAGTTCATTGAACTGTTCAAGTATGGCCGCACCTCTTACTCTGACACCCTCAGCTTCAATTTTCAGGCTATCCAGCTCCTGCTGCCGTTTGGCGATCATAGCGAGTTGACCTTGTTGGCCCTGCATGGCTTCTGCCAGCATCGACTCAGCGTGTTCGAGTGCGTGTTGACGCTCACTTTTCTGCTCTTCCAACTGTTCTTTGTCCGCTAGATACGCCTGCAGTTGTTCTTTTTGCTCGTTTTCCGGACTAGCCAGGGATTCCAGCTCCCGGGACAGCGCTTCTTCGCGCCGCCTGGCGTCTTGCGACTGATTGTCCAGTTGTTGCTGCTGAGCAGCCGTACTTTGTTGTTTATTCCTCAGGTCCTGCAGTTGCAAAGCCTGTTCATGCAGCACCCGGGTATACTGTTCATATTGAGCGCGCTGACTGGCCACCTGTTGTTGTAAGCTTTGCCTTTTTGACGCTAACTGCTCCTGTTCTGCTGCTTGTTCTGCTAACTGCTCTTCCAGCGTCGCTAAATTTTCATTCAACATAGTCAACTCAATGGCTTCTTCTTCGAACTGGTCTTTTTGACGTGCCAGCTCGTCGTGTAAGCGTTGCTGCTTTTGTTGCTGTTGTTGCTGCTGTTCGCCAAGCCATTGAATTTGGTGGCTACGCTGTTGCAGTGCATTTTGTTCGGCTGACAACCGGCTTTGATGTTGTTTAAGCGTTTCCTGACACTGAGCAAGGCTAGCTTCGGCTTGCGACACTTGTTCCGTTAACGCGTTGACTGTTGTCTCTCCACCGGTAATGTCTCCAACCAACGCAGCGAGCGCTTGCGCGCGTTGTAACTGCCCTGCCTGTTCGTCTTTCTTACCCATGCGCAGCCAATCTTGTGCCAGCCATTCTCCCGACTCAGTAACAAACAGGTCAAACGACGTGTTGCCGAGCGACACTCTGGCTGCGGTTAAATCATCGGCCACGCCAATACGATTAAACACAGCAGGGACTGCAGGGTTATCTAACAATGCGGCAACAGAACCAGGCACTTTAATGTCAGTAAACTGCGCTTCTGTAAAATAATGAAAGCCCGGGGTAAACTCAGGCTGCGAAGCTAAACCACTCTCCAATGAACAGCCCTGTAATACCTGGGCATCACCGAGCAGTGTCAACACATGTTCGATTAATGCGGCCTTGCCCCTTGCCGGCGTTAACCACTCCCAAAGTGCCACTGCCTCTTCAGGCTGCGGCTGTTGAGGACTTGACGCTTTCTGTAAGGTTTCCAGAGCGGCATGTTGAGACTTCAATCGTTGTAATTCACCTTTCGCCTCAAGTAACGCTGCATTGCTGTCAGCGAGGTGCTTTTGCGATTCTGATACCTGAATTTCCGCTTCAAGCACTGCCTCAGTCAGGCCCTCCACCTGCATTTCAAGCTCGTGTTTCTCGGCTTCTAACTGCCGTAGACGACTCTCGAAATCATCCTGCGTGTATTCCCTGAGTTCCTGTTCCAGTTCACCAATGCGCTGCTGTGTACGCATCTGCATTTGCAGTAATGTTTGCACTTTACTGTGATGCGTATGCACTTGCTGTTTGTGCTGGTGGTAGGTCTGATCGGCTTGCTGAAATGCTCGCTCATGCTGTTGCAAAGCCTGCTCAGCTTCCTCTCTCGCAATGTCCAGTTGCTCGCAGGACGCTTGCTTCATTTCATATTCCGGCTCCAGCAACAACCGTTTTTCGGACAATTCCTCGTGTTGAACAGCCAACTGGGATCGGGTCTCGTCCAAGCGTGCTAGCTGCGCTTCCAATGCCGATAATTCTTGTTGGATCTGCTGTCGGCGCTGCTGATTGTGCTGAGCAGACTGCTCAAGACGGGATATGGCGGCACTTACTGTAAACAAAGACTGCTGTAATGTATCCAGTGCCAGTTTATTTTCCTGAGCGGCTACCCGGTATTTTTCAATACCGGCTTCATCACCTCGCTGTTTAGCGGTAAGTGCTTCGATATCATTTTTGACCTGCTCTTGTTGCTGTTGCAGCTTTTGTAGCTGATCATCCTGCTTTAACCATCGAATAGCGGCCAGCTCAGCTTTAAGTTGGCGTTCCTGGGTTTTGAGGGTTTTGTAGCGCCTTGCGGCGGCGGCCTGCCGTTGCAACTTATCGAGTTGGCGACCTAATTCACTGCGAACATCTTCCAGACGTTCAAGGTTGTCCTGAGTATGGCGAATGCGGTTTTCTGTCTCGCGACGTCGCTCTTTGTATTTGGAAATCCCAGCGGCTTCTTCAATAAAAACACGCAATTCCTGAGGCTTAGATTCGATTAATCGGGAAATCATTCCCTGCTCAATAATTGCATAGCTTCGCGGACCTAAACCGGTGCCCAGAAACAGATCGGTCACATCGCGGCGGCGACATTTACTGGCATTTAGATAATAAGTGGACACGGCGTCACGGGTAACGACGCGTTTAATTGATAATTCATTGTACTTGGCGTATTCGCCCGCGATCCTGCCACTGCTGTTGTCAAACACCAGCTCAACACTGCACTGACCTACCGCTTTACGCGCAGATGAGCCGTTAAAAATGACGTCTGTCATCGCATCGCCACGCAGATTTTTAGCAGAGCTTTCGCCCAGTACCCAACGCACCGCATCAATCACATTCGATTTGCCACAGCCGTTAGGACCGACAATCGCAGTCATATCACCGGGAAACGGGATACTGGTTGGGTCAACAAACGACTTGAAGCCGGCGAGCTTTATTTTTTTCAGGCGCATAATAACCCTCCGCATCGAAACGACATCGAGCGGACAGCGGACATGGCCGAAGAATAAAGCATTCCCGGACTAATTCTGTCGTGAGTTGAACGGTTCACGTGCGCACTGTTGAGTTGTTATTATTAGTTGAATGTAACAAAGTTCATCAACTGTAACAATTAACAATTCACTGTTATCCCTAACACTTTTATACTGATTTCTCTTGCATTATCTGGAGTTACTATGCCGCATCGAAGTGGATTTGGTTATTTTGGTTCAGGGTTTGACCTGATCACAACAAAAGGCCTGAAACGGTTTGTCTTTGTCCCGCTTTTCATCAATCTGGTGTTGTTCTCAACGGCATTTTATTTCTTACTGGGCGAAATTCAGGGCGGAATAGATTATATAACCGGGCTGATCCCGGACTGGCTGGGCTGGTTAAAAACCGCGATAAACTTCTTCGTCTGGCCGCTGGCCGTGATCAGCATTTTACTGTCGTTCGCATTGATTTTTGGCACCCTGGCAAATTGGATCGCCGCGCCATTTAACGGCCTGTTGGCTGAAAAAGTCGAGCGGCATTTAACCGGGCAAAGTCTGGGTGATGAAGGGCTAATGGCCATCGTCAAAGACTTGCCGCGTACGTTTGGCCGTGAAGTCACTAAGTTGATTTACTACTTGCCGAGGGCGCTGGGTTTTCTGTTACTGTTTTTCTTTTTACCGGTTATTGGCCAAATACTGTGGTTTTTATTTGGCGCCTGGATGATGGCCATCCAGTACTGTGACTACCCTTTCGATAACCACAAGGTCCCCTTTAAAACCATGCGCCTGCATTTGGGCGATCGCAAAAGTCTGAGTTTCTCGTTTGGCATTGCGGTGAATGTGATGGCGATGATCCCTATCATCAACTTTTTGGTAATGCCCGTTGCCATTTGTGGTGCGACCGCCATGTGGGTCAATGAATATCGGCCTACGGTGTTAAATCGGGATCAATAAGCGTCTCATCAGGCGCTGGTTCTGCTGGCAGTGGTAAAAACGCTGCCTTTTCCTGACGCACGCGCTCTAGCCAGAACGCGGCTTGTTCAGTTTGCTTTGCGCGTTGAAACGCCTGA
>NZ_CFIDRX010000178.1:0-2909 GCF_984433645.1 Marisediminitalea sp. | reverse complement strand
TGCGCTGTACACCGGGGTCGTTTAAACGCTGTTGCCAAATACTTAAATACAGCGGCGGGATGTACTTCGCATCATGATTTTCCAGAAACGTCATACGCTCGCTGGGTTTATAGCTTGGCTGACGAATATTGTGGCAGGTTCTGGCTGGATATAATCGCACCGGGAACTCAATGGCCTGCCATTGCGCTATGTTGTCCAATGGCGCATAGGTAATTTCTCCCAGGAACACCAAGTTGGGGGCGGTTTTACGGCTACAGTATTCTCTTGCCAATCCGGCAGTAAGCGGATATTCATCGACGAACCCGACAAAGTGCGCTAATTCGTGTACAAATACACTGTAGGTGTCGCCTACATCCAGATACATAACACCATTGTTGACATTCGCCTTACCACTTTGTGCCAAGACCATAAGGTGCGTAATATTGTTCGCCTCAACCGTTTCGGCCAGCGGCCTGATATCACAGCCCAACCTGCCCTGACCACGCCAATTAGCATCGCATCGCATTGTGTTGTCTGCTAACCACTGTGGTGTCGCCACACACAACGACAGCGATTGCAGTCGTCGGTCCCGTTTAAATTGACGAAAGATACGATCTGCCTGAACCATTTCTGCCAACCCCGTTGCCAAAGGTTGCATACGTTGACGACATTGGGCGGTCAGCCAGTTATCAGGTAAAGAAGAAGCTAATTGATTGCGCAGGGCTGAGACCGAGACGGGCTGATAACGATTTAGCACAGATAACACTTCGGCCGCTTCTTCGTGCTCATGTTCTGCTGCAAACTCGAACAACGCCTTGGCTTCTTCTTGTTCACCGTGCTGCCAACGCAAATACGCTAACTGAAATGCGCTTTGCGGATCGGTATCGGCAGTTTGTGCCAACCAGGGCTCAGCTAACTCGGGCTGTTGATACAACAGATACCAGTCTGCCAACGCGGTTTGCGCTTCAAACAAGCCTTGCTCGGCGGCCGCTGTAAGCCAACTGGCACGATGGGAATAATCATCGCGGCTCAGGGCAAATTCATATTGGGCTTGTGCTACACCGCCCCTTGCTGCTAACCGAACCAAACGCTGGGAAATACGGGGGTTATCCTCAATGCGGGAAAGTGTTAATGCAGCAGGTGCATAGCCAAGACCAATGAGCTTTTCGAGCCAATACCCATCTTGCTTTTGCTCAGCAAAATCGTGCAGCTGCTGTTGCGCTTGTTGACTGCCCTGCTCTGACGCGATCCAAAGTAGAGACGCCGGTTCCTCAGCGTGTTGAGCATTGCTTAGCAGTTGTGTGTTTAACTGGCCGGTATCAGCCGCTATCGTCAGCGACGTAAATACAACCAGACAAGTGGCTCTAAACATGTAGCGCGTTATTCAGACACGGAATTCTGACGCAGGCGTTCCAGCTCAAGGCGTGCGTAGCGATGCTCAACGTATTCAAAAACGTTGGTACTGAGTGCGAATTTAAAATAGTTTGACGCGATACCAGGCTGTTCCTTTTCCTCGTGATACTTGCCTAAATAAAAATAGGCTTCGCACAAGCGATCGGTGAGTTCTTTCTCGCTGGTAACACCCGTTAATAATGAGTCGAGTAGCTGGGTTTCGGAGGCGGTTCCCAGAAACATGTCTACCAGTTTTGTGGCCCAGTGTTGTTCTGCCAGTTCAGCGCGCCGGTTGGCCAACTTTACTTTTGCTGTTTCAGGCGACACCTGCTTATCGGCAAAATAAGCCCAGAGTGCCCGAAAGGGATCATTGGGCGCTTTCTCGGCAAAAGTGGCTAAATCTTTTACCGCAAGATCAGGACGACCGCCATAATAGAGTGCAATACCACGATTCAAAAACGCAAACTCGTATTCTGGGTCGATTTCCAACGTGGAGTCGAATGCTTCATACGCCTGACTAAACTCGCGTTGCTGAATCAGGTGTACACCCAACGAGTTATAGGCTTCTGCCATGTCGGGTTTAAAATTGATGGCGCGATTGTAATCGAATTGCGCGAGCCCGCTTAGGCCCACGCTGTCGTAAAGCATACCGCGTTGAAAGTGGATTTGGGCTTTATCGCTGTCGGTGAGTTGGACATTACTTAAAATCTGCTCGAAACGGGCAATGGCCACCTGCGAACGGATGCTGACAGGTGCAGGCTCCGGTACCAGCAGGTTACCCATTTCGGTTTGTTTTGCGGTCTCAGGTATTTGCGCACAGCCTGCCAGACCCATAACCAATAAAATTGCACTCAAACGACTCAGCATATGATAAATTTTTCTGTCCAATCCATTCCAGTTGTAGTTACTATAACAGAAGATACCGCAGTTAATGCACTGTCGGATCAGGAAAATAGCAAAAACAGGAAATAAAATTTGTTAGAAAAATTAAAAAGCGCGGCACTAAACGCGCAGAAGAATGCTTATGCGCCCTATTCCAAATTCAGAGTTGGCGCCGCATTAGAAGCAAACGACGGAAACGTGTATTTTGGGTGTAACGTAGAAAATGCAGCCTATCCCCTGGGGCAGTGTGCAGAGGCTACCGCTATCGGCACTATGATTGCGCAAGGCGCTTCTGCCATAAAGCAAATCGTCATAGCCAGCCCTACCGAGACTTTTTGTTATCCCTGTGGTGGATGCAGACAGAAAATTGCAGAATTTGCAGAGGCATCCACGCCTGTTGTAATGATTACGCCAGAAGGCAATAGTACTGAAACAACCGTGGGTGAATTATTACCTGAAGGTTTTACACTCACACCTCAGGATTAGTTGCGGTATTTGCCCTCATAAACAAGAAGATGAACAAAAAGCGGTAATTTGTATAAACCATACAATGCCGCTTTTTTTATAAGGATAATTATGATGAAACGGATTTCGCCTGCCCTGACCATTGCCATAGTGTCGCTACTTGTCACAGGTTGCCAACCCGCAGATGTTAG
>NZ_CFIDRX010000177.1:0-8951 GCF_984433645.1 Marisediminitalea sp. | reverse complement strand
TTGGTATTTACCAGCATAGTGACTACAGACAGATACGCCGCCTGCTCGTCCGATACGGTAAGCTGGTACGACTCGTTGCTTCCAGGGCCCACAGGTGCGCTGCCCGACTCTGTTGCCAGCGTACCTTCGGTTGCCAGCACATCGCTGTTGTCGCCCCCCTCAGCAAGCACTTCCAGTGCCGCCGACGCGCTTTCACCCACTTGCCACAATGACTGCTCACCATGCAGCAGAACCGCTACCGGCGACAGAGGCTGTGCAGCACTGATATTTTCGATAGTCACTTCATAGGTTAACATCACCGGCACAGGTTCTGGCTCAGGTGTATTGCGGTTATTGTCATTGTGATCACAGGCGGCAAGTAACGCCGTGCCCATTCCCACTACAGCCAGATTACGTAACATTGAAAGCTTCATAACGCCTCCTTATTCCGTTACGGTCACGGTAACTTTGGCTACCGGGTTCAACCAGCGTTGCACGGTATTTTGAATATCACTTTGACCGCCCATCATATCCGCATCGCCCAGGTTACCGGGGTGAATGTGCACCATGGCGTTGTTGATAGTGGTTGTAACACCGCTGCCACCTGTGCCAATCAGATCTTCTAATGGCGGAGGTACAGGCATACCTGGCGCACCCGGCGCGCCGCCCCCACGAATTTCATCGTTCGCTTCTGTACCGGCATCATAGGCGTTAAGGTAGACGGTATAGGTGCCGGCTTCCTGGGGAATTGGCCAGCTATTCAGACCGACAAAACCATCGTTGGTAGGTAGCAACATACCCACAATAGACAGCGCAGTGTTGGTATCTGCCGTGGTAAATGTTGCGGTGGTGCTTGCAGTAGGCATAAGTAAACCGCCAGCCGGGTTAGCCACCATATCAGCGCTGATAGCCATCGCTGCCGTCTCCAACCCTGAAATATCACCGCCTTCAGCCATAGCTTGCAGTTCAGCGGAGGCCGCTTCACCTACATTAAACAAAGATTGGTCAGGTGTGTGTGCTGTAACTAGCAGCGGCGTGAAATAAATCCCGCGTGTGAGGTTTTGTACCTCAACTTCTACATCAACGGCATGCGCCTGAACAGCGGTGCCGGCTAAAGCAGCGGATAGCATTAAACGGAACAGATTTGAACGTGTCATTGTATCTCCTTACTGAGTCAAAACGGTCATCAGCTGACATCAACTGACGGGTGTAAGAAGATAATGCGAGGAAGGTGTCGCGAAATTATCACGACAATTTCACAATTTTATGCCAGGGGTAAAAAGCAGGTGGTGGTATTTGCTCAGACTTTAAAAGTAAAAAATCCGGCCTGGGCCGGATTTTCAATATAACTACTTAACCACTTTCAGGTTCGGTTTACCCGTCGGTTTGGGTGGTGCCTGTGGCGGCACTTCTGCATCAGCTTTTGCTTCTGCAATCACCGGCGATGGTGCTTCCGTTTCCGCTGTTTCTTCCAGCGGCTCGGCGGCAAATACCGTTCCAGCCCCATTCTCTCTGGCATAGATAGCCAACACAGCATGACAAGGCATACTGATTCGACGTGGCTGACCACTAAAGCGCGCCTGGAATGACAAGCCGTCTTTGTCCAGGTAAAAGTTCACGCAGGCTGACGGAGAGATGTTCAGTACAATCTGACCGTCTTTTACAAATTCCTGCGGCACATCCACTAACTCATTAGTAGCGTCTACCACTATATATGGCGTAAGGTCGTTATCGACAATCCAGTCGAAAAACGCACGCAATAAATAGGGTTGGTTTGACGTCATTTGGGTCATAGTGGGTTGTGGATCTCGCGTTCCTGATCGGTTAACGATGCTTTGAACGAGCTGCGTGCAAAAATACGGTTCATATATGCATGAATATCTTTGCTGCCGTTACCTGTTAGCTCAATGCCCAACGCAGGTAAACGCCATAACAGCGGTGCCAGATAGCAATCAACCAGGCTGAACTCTTCACTCATGAAATAAGGCATTTCAGAGAACACAGGTGCCAGACTTAGTAACGCTTCACGCAGTTCATTGCGGGCCGTTTCAACGTCGCCTTCACCACGGAAAATTTGTGCTGCCAGACTGTACCAGTCCTGCTCGATACGATGCATCATCAGACGGCTTTGACCGCGTGACACAGGGTAAACAGGCATTAATGGCGGGTGCGGGAAACGCTCATCAAGATATTCCATGATGATGTGCGACTTATAAAGCACCAATTCACGATCGACCAACGTTGGTACCGTACCATACGGGTTTAGTTCAAGTAGATCCTCAGGCAGCTTGCTGGGGTCAGTGTAGCTGATTTCTACGCCGACACCTTTTTCCGCCAATACGATGCGAACCTGGTGACTGTAGATATCAATTGTGTCTGAGAACAACGTCATGATTGAACGTTTATTCGCGGCTACGGCCATTCATTCTCCTCCGTCAGAGATACGTTTGAAACTGTCCACTTTAACACCCTATTAAAGTGAAAAAAGGGGGCGAGAAGCCCCCTGTCGGTCATTATACTATAAATTGGGCTAATTAGTGCACATCTCGCCAGTATTCTTTTTTCAGCAAGTATACAAACACAAACAGCACTAAAATGAATACCAGAACCCACTTACCAATCGACTCAGATTCGAGGCGGAAAGGCTCGCCGGTATACTCAAGGTAATTCACCAAATCCAGTACCGCCTGGTCGTATTCTGCCGTTGTCATGCTGCCGTCGCCATCGGTTTTAATACCAACGTGACGCATGACTTTTTCGCCGTCAACCAGTGCTTCTTCCTCGGTCATACGAGGTGTACCTTGCAGAGGCTGAAGTACGTGAGGCATACCCACTTCAGGGAATACGGTGTTGTTAACGCCAAATGGACGAGACTCATCTACGTAAAAAGAACGCAAATAGGTGTAGATCCAATCAGCACCGCGAACACGAGCAACCAGTGTCAGGTCTGGTGGCGCAGCACCAAACCACACAGCAGCAGACTCAGCCGGCATTGAACGCGTGATGTAATCAGAGATTTTCTCACCGGTAAACTGCAGGTTTTCCTGTGCTAAATCTTCCGGAATACCCAGGTCGTTAAAGGTGCGCTGATAACGCTGGTACTGCTGGCCGTGACAGCCAAGGCAATAGTTCATGAAGATCTTAGCACCACGCTGTAACGACGCCTTGTCAGACAAATCATAGTTAGCTTTGTCCAGGTGTACGTTACCGCCTGCGGCAAACGCAAAACCAGGTAATAGCAAAGCCAGAATACAAATTAGTTTTCTCATTTAGGGATCCTCGCTGGAACTGGTTTTGTGGTCTCATTTTTACTGTAGATGAACAGTAAGATGAAGAACCCGAAATACATTACTGTCAGAATTTGTGAGGCAGTAATTTTCCAGTTTTCCTGCGGCGTACCACCCAGGTAACCCAAGAATACGAACACAATGGCAAACACAATCAGGTTAGTTTTGTGCAGACCACTGCGATAACGCCATGACTTCACAGTACCACGGTCGAACCAAGGTAACAGGAACAGGAAGATAATGGCGCCAAACATGGCAATAACACCAAACAGCTTATCCGGAACCGCTTTCAGGATGGCGTAAAACGGTGTGAAGTACCAAACCGGGAAGATGTGCTCTGGTGTCTTCAGCGGGTTAGCGATTTCAAAGTTAGGATGCTCCAGGAATTTACCACCCATTTCAGGGGCAAAGAACATAATGTATGTGAAACCAGCCAGGAAGATACAGAACGCCACCAGGTCTTTCAGCACGATGTGCGGGAAGAACGGCAATACGTCATCAGCAATGTCGTACTTGCTGGTGTAGTACTCGTGAATTTCAAACTTGGTTTTCTCGTCTTCAGACAAGCTGCCTTTCTTGTGCTTGATAGCCACGCCGTCAGGGTTGTTTGAACCCACTTCGTGAAGCGCAATGATGTGCAGGAATACCAGAATCACAATTACCAGTGGCAATGCAATAACGTGCAGAGCGAAGAAACGGTTTAGCGTCGCACCAGAGATAACGTAGTCACCCTGAATCCACTGAACCAGGTCAGGACCAATCACCGGAATCGCACTAAATAGAGATACGATTACCTGTGCACCCCAGTAAGACATTTGTCCCCATGGCAGTACATAGCCCATGAAAGCTTCCGCCATCAGCGCCAGATAAATTAGCATACCGAAGATCCACAGTAATTCACGTGGCTTCTGGTAGGAACCGTAAATCATGCCGCGGAACATGTGCAGATACACCACAATGAAGAACGCAGAGGCGCCGGTGCTGTGCATGTAGCGAATAATCCAACCGTAGTCGATTTCGCGCATGATGTATTCAACTGAAGCAAACGCGCCTTCAGCAGTCGGGTTAAAGTTCATGGTTAGCCAGATACCGGTAACAATCTGGTTTACCAGTACGACAGTGGCTAAAAACCCAAACACGTACCAGAAGTTCATGTTTTTGGGTGCAGGGTATTGGATTGCGTGCATATTGGCTACACGCATCATTGGGATACGTTCTTCGATCCAGGCTAAAAACGCTTGCATGTTAAGCAACCTCCGCTTCTGAACCAATGATGACGGTATTTTCGTCAACGAATTGGTACGGTGGCACCACCAGGTTTAATGGTGCAGGAACATTTTCGAATACGCGTCCTGCCATATCAAACTTAGAGCCGTGACATGGGCAGAAGAAGCCATCCGGTACGCCTTCAACATATTCTTCGAAGGCACCGTCTTTCATATGCTGTGGAGAACATCCAAGGTGGGTACAAATACCAACCAGGATCAAATATTCTTCTTTTAGTGAACGATACTGATTTTTTGCAAAAGCAGGCTGTTGCTCATTTTCAGAATTAGGGTCGCGTAACTGATCTTCGTGATTGCCTAATTCAGCAAGAATCTCAGGGGTACGGCGCACAATCCAGACCGGCTTGCTTCGCCACATAACACGAATTAGCTGACCGGGTTCAATTGCACTGATATCTACCTCGACATCAGCACCGGCCGCTTTCGCTTTCGCACTCGGATTCCAAGACGCTACAAAAGGTACAGCCGCACCAGCTGCACCTACGCCGCCAACAACACACGTTGCTACGGTTAAAAACCGACGGCGCGGATTGTCTTGCGGCTTGTCATCACTCAGCGCAGACTCTTTTGCATCTACAGACACATTGCTCATCCACTTTTCTCCAGGTTTTGGATAATATGAATCCGAGAATCACCTACCTAGGTCAGTGTTTAACGGTATTCATGGTACTTATCGTGTTACTCGCTCTTGGTACTTTTTGCAGTTCGGCGATTTCACGAAAGAAAGTCAAATTTTTCGACCGAAAATGATAAAAGAAAACCCCCTCAAAACACAAGGAATTACTGGAATTAACTAGCGAAATAGTTGTAAGGTTTGAGCCCCATCAAAGACGATGAGACGAAAGTCGTAAACCCAAACACAGCAAATCACATATTTTTTACATGGATTTAGCATTTGCTTTGACTCGTCGCCAGCCCATAGTACGCCAAGCTTTCCCATTGATTAATTTATACTCAGCAGCAGGGTGCCATTCGCTGCCCGCACGTAGCTGAAAAAACAAACAATGCGCTTAGTTTTTATCACGGTTAACAAATCCGCTTTTTTCTAAAAACGGCCTTTTTTTGAAATTTAGCCAGCAAACCGCTCATTCAGGTAGCTGATGATGGCCTTAGACTCATACATCCACTCCACCTGACCATCGTCATGCTGAATACGCAAACAAGGCACCTGTACTTTACCGCCGCCATTAATTAGCGCATCACGATGCGGTGAGCCTTGTGTGGCGCTCAGTTTTTTTACGGGAGCATTCAGTTTATAGATTACACGACGGGTTTTGGTACAAAACGGGCAGGCGAAAAAATGATAAAGGGTTAAATTCGAAGCAACTTCATTGACCTTCTGTTGAGCTTCTGGTGAACGTTTGATGCGACTCCAGCGGGTTACAACATCGGCAGAAACAATCACTAATCCCAGGGCATTTCTGATTAATTTTACTAACATACCTTTCTCTTACTTTGCATTAGTGTGAATGAAGAACGTTTGTGTGCGGCGGTCCGGATAAGCTGGACCCCTGTTCGTTTGAAGACACAAACAACCCAATGTGGGCAGGTAAAAAAAAACCCGGCAAAAGCCGGGTTTTTGAAACCGTATAAAACGAATTAACGTTTTGAGAACTGAGGCTTCTTACGTGCTTTATGCAGACCAACTTTCTTACGTTCAACGCGACGAGCGTCACGAGTAACAAAGCCAGCTTTGCGCAGCGCAGGACGAAGCGCTTCGTCATATTCCATCAGAGCACGAGTGATACCGTGACGGATTGCACCAGCCTGACCATTTGAACCACCACCAGCAACAGTGATGTAAAGGTCAAATTTTTCAGTCATTTCAACTAACTCAAGTGGTTGACGAACAACCATACATTCAGTTTCACGACCAAAGTACTCGTCAAGAGCACGTTTGTTTACTGTGATGTTTCCTGTACCTGGACGCAGGAATACACGAGCAGTAGAACTTTTGCGACGGCCAGTGCCGTAATATTGAGTATCTGCCATGTGATAAGCTCCTTAAATGTCCAATACTTGAGGTTGTTGTGCAGTGTGCTTGTGCTCAGCACCCGCGTAAACTTTTAGCTTGCGGAACATTGCGCGGCCCAGAGGACCTTTTGGCAACATGCCTTTAACCGCTTTTTCAAGGACCATTTCTGGCTTGTGAGCGATCAGCTTCTCAAAGTTAGTTTCTTTCAGACCACCTGGGTAACCAGTGTGCGAGTAGTACATTTTGCCCTGAGCTTTGTTACCAGTTACAGTAACTTTCTCTGCATTGATAACTACGATGTAATCACCAGTGTCAACGTGCGGTGTGTACTCAGGCTTGTGCTTACCACGTAAACGCAGAGCGATTTCTGAAGCTAAGCGGCCTAAAGTTTTGTCTGTGGCGTCTACCACGTACCAGTCACGTACAACCGTTTCTGGCTTTGCAACAAAAGTTTTCATTTTTAAATTTACCCGAAAATAATTCGTCGTTACTTAGGTTTTTTGTAAAAACCCCCTGAAAAATCAATATACGGACCCCTTCGAATCCACTGATTTCTTCCACTTTCCCAAAGTGGGTGTAACTGGGCAGGGCGCGAATTATACAGGAATTGCCCAAAAAGCGAACCCCTAATTTTTAAATTTTTCATTGGTAAATTCAAAAAATGTCATCTAGCCTTAAATGAGTTGTGTCTATTCGTTGTAGTACATGAAAAACCTGGCCGTTGTTTTACTCTTATTCACACTTTTTACACCCCACGGAGCTGCCTCAGAAAGCGGCGACGTCATTTTTGCTCGCGCTTTTGCTGACGACGCCTACGGTTATTATCACGCCAAGGTTTTACAACGCGTACTGGAGCTAACACCTGAATTTGGTATAGCCAATGCCGTGCCCCACCCTCAGCCCATGCCACAGGCCCGACAAATCATTAAACTAAAAAGCGGTGAAGCCGACGTAATGTGGAGTGCAACGTCAGACACACGGGAGCAGCAGTTATTGCCGGTCCGATTTCCCCTGTTACAAGGGCTAGCGGGTTACCGCGTACTGGTCATCAATGCTTATAAACAGGCTCAATTTCCTCATTCGATAAGTAGAGAAACTATACAGGGATTAGTGGGAGTACAGGGCAAGGACTGGCCAGACTTAGCGGTACTTCAACACAATGGATTCAAGGTAGAAGCAGCTCAGTGGAGTTTGTGGTTTCACACCATGTTTACCGCTGTAGAAAAAGGCATGGTAGATTACTTCCCCAGAAACGTTATCGAAGTCACCAACGATCTTGAAAGACACAAAACCAAACGTATAAAGCTGGAAGACAACTTTATCCTGCGCTATCCGAGTTACGAGTACTTTTTCGTTTCACCGCACAAGCCCGATCTGGTAAATCGCATTCAGATAGGGTTGTTGCGGATGCTGGACAACGGTGAACTGAAAACCATGTTTGAAAAACACGAGAATCACCTGACAGCCATAAAGCTTGCGACTGACCCAAACCGGAAAATTATTGAACTGGCCAACCCGGACCTTTCGTATAAATTCGATGAACCTTTTTGGGGGAACACCCCTGCTTACATGCGCGCAGAGTTGGAAAAAGTTATTCAGTTTAATGCTCAGACCGCGAGCAAGAAGTAACGCGACCAGCCTACGCTTTGGCTTTCGCCTGCTGCCAAAGGTGCTCAAGTTCTGCCAGACTCATATCGCTAAGCTGTTTATTCGATAGTTCTGCTGTCTGTTCTACCTGCGCAAAACGCTTGGCAAACTTAAGGCTTGCCCGACGTAGTGTCGCATCTGCATCGACGTTGGCGTGACGGGCCAAATTCACCATAGCGAATAAAGCATCGCCAATTTCTTCTTCAAGTCGCGTCGAGTCCACCGGTTCGGCTTGCAGTTCGGCCTGAATTTCGTCAACCTCTTCAGCGACTTTGTCGAGCACCGGCGCAATGTCAGGCCAGTCAAAGCCGACTTTGGCGCACTTTTTCTGGATTTTTTGCGCGTACATCAAGGCCGGCAACCCGGTAGGTACATCAGACAATATCGACGCTTGCGGTGACGCCGACTCAGCCTTCTCCTGAGCTTTAATTGCGTCCCATTGCGCCGACAGCGCAGATTCATCCGTATCGACATCCGCAAACACATGCGGATGACGACGCACCATTTTGTCACTTATTGCATTCGCGATATCCGCAAACTCAAAATCGCCCTGTTCTTTGCCAATCTGGGCATAAAACACGATTTGAAACAACAAGTCGCCCAGTTCATCTTTTATGTCTGCCGAGGCCCCCCTTTCAATGGCATCGACCGCTTCATAGGCTTCTTCGATGGTGTACCGGGTAAGCGACGACATGGTTTGTTGTGCATCCCAGGGGCAGCCCGTGTTGGGATCGCGCAACGCAGCCATAATGCCAAGCAGGCGATCCAGCGCTTCGC
>NZ_CFIDRX010000176.1:0-8956 GCF_984433645.1 Marisediminitalea sp. | reverse complement strand
GGAAAAACTGTCTGCGCATTTTGCGGATGTCATTGAGTTACTTAACGAAGCCCATTATTTCTGTGCAAAAGTCGGTGACAAGGTACTTGATCTGGGCCACCTCAATTCTGCGCTTATGGCCAAAAAACGCCGTACGGGCAGAGTCAGCGATTCACTGTTAAATGACATAAAAGAAGGCCAGGTACTGATCGCAACCGATGGCAAGGCGATTGGCAAAGTTAACGGCCTCACCGTGATGGACATTGGTGACAGTGCTTTCGGTACGCCTGCACGAATTACGGCTACTGTGTATGCCGGCGCAAATGGCGTTGTCGATATTGAGCGCGAAGTTGAACTTGGTCAGCCGATTCACTCCAAAGGGGTGATGTTGTTAACAGGCTACCTGGGTAATAAATATGCGCAGTCTTTCCCGTTAACCTTGTCTGCAAATATTGCCCTGGAACAGTCTTACGGTCATATCGACGGTGACAGTGCCTCATTGGGTGAATTGGTCGCGCTTATCTCAGCCATTACAGATATCCCCATTCGTCAGTCACTGGCTATTACCGGTTCGATTAACCAGTATGGAGAAGTACAGGCTGTCGGCGGGGTAAACGAAAAAATCGAAGGGTTCTTCGATGTGTGTCAGCATCGGGGCCTGACCGGCGACCAGGGCGTTATTATTCCCAAATCCAATGTTAAACATCTGGTGCTGGATAAAGCAGTAGTTGAAGCGGTGAAAAAGAATCAGTTTGCGGTTTATTGTGTGGAAACCGTTGATGACGCACTGGAGTTATTAATGGAGCGAGAGGCGGGCGTGTTGTCGACAAGATTCCGCTATCCAAAACATTCGGTTAACGACTTGGCCGTGAAGCGTTTATACGATATTGCCTGTATCGTGAACGGAGGCGAGGAAGAACGTTAAGCATTATGCTTATATAAACGGGCCGCTCATTTGAGCGGCACGTTTTCATTCAACTGTTGAATTTACTTGGGTGGCATTCTCAGTGCGCCATCAAGACGAATAGTTTCGCCATTGATGTACCCGTTCTGAATGATATGCAACGCCAGACTGGCGAACTCTTCCGGAAAACCCAGTCGTTTAGGATTGGGCACATTTGCACTTAATGCGTCCTGCACGTTCTGTGGCATAGCCGTGAGCAATGGTGTGCCCATAACGCCTGGGGCAATACTGTTCACCCTAATGCCGAGCGGTGCCAGGTCGCGTGCCATAGGCAGTGTTAACCCAATAATACCGGCTTTACTTGCAGCATAGGCCGTTTGACCAATTTGACCTTCATAACCGGCAATTGAAGCGGTATTGATAATCACACCACGGGATTCGTCATTCAGATCATTACCCGCCATACTGGCCGCCACCAATCGGCACACGTTAAAGGTACCGATCAGGTTAATATTGATGGTTTTGCTGAAGTCTTCCAGGCTGGCTGGATTCCCGGCTCTGTCGAGCATTCGGCCTGCCGGTGCGATGCCTGCACAATTTACACAGACAGTAATTGCACCGAATCTGGCATAGGCCTTGTCTAATGCTGCTTCTACATCGAGTTGCTGAGTGACATCAGTGCGTACAAACAAAGTATTGTCTTCGCCTAGTTCTTCTACGCGCTGGGCGCCAAGGCTCTCGTTTAAATCCAGCAACACAACATTAGCGCCGGCTGCAACCAAGGCCTTGGCCGTTGCGTGGCCCAGGCCGGAGCATCCACCGGTAATCAGTGCGGTTTGATTTGATAACTGCATGCAGGGGTTTCCGTTGTTATGGTAATGTAAATTTAGTTTACCTTACGTTAACGGAAAGGGAAGGTTGCGGCGGCAACAGCCAGTTTTATTTTGGCAACTGAATTTTACGCTCTTCGCTTGGCTTGTATAAAACCAGGGTGTGACCGATTACCTGAAGCTTTTCGGCGTTTGTTTCACGCACAATCGCATCCATAATGAGGGCTTTTTCTTCCCGGTCGTCTGTTGGCACTTTCACTTTGATCAGCTCGTGATAGTTCAATGCGTTGTCTATCTCCGCTAATACGCCTTCAGTTAGTCCATTTGCGCCTAGCTGAACTACCGGTTTCAGTGGGTGTGCGAGGCCTTTTAAGAATTGTTTTTGCTTATTTGATAATTTCATCTGTGGGTTTTTCTTACAATTTAAATGTAAAGTCTGTCTTGAAAACGCGTATTCTAACGCCATCTTGACTACAATCCTAATGACATTGTGACGTAAACACAAAAAAGACCTGTGAAAAGGTGGGCAGGTGTTTATATTCGCGACGTATATCGGCGCTTTTGGGGTTTTGGCATAACAATTGAACAGAATGTTGTGTTAGACCGTAGAAATGCATAGCAGTGGTTTCTGGCTGCATCGCGTTTCCGTGATTCCGCTCAGTACAACTGCAGGTTGTATTGATGTTGTGGCCGGGGCAAACGCTCTGTAAAGCAATAGCTTAAGGCGGGCGCAGTTTGCGAGGTCTATTTGGTAGCAAGCGGTTATAAAGTG
Source organism: Marisediminitalea sp. (assembly GCF_984433645.1). Classification (NCBI taxonomy): domain Bacteria; kingdom Pseudomonadati; phylum Pseudomonadota; class Gammaproteobacteria; order Alteromonadales; family Alteromonadaceae; genus Marisediminitalea; species Marisediminitalea sp. The sequence goes on along the minus strand of NZ_CFIDRX010000176.1, from coordinate 6,471 downwards.
TAGTACCCTTGAGGTATCGCATTTTTTGTGACACTCACCGGTTAGCAAGGTGGCGCAAATCGGCGCCATTATTGAACCGGAGGTTTTTTACAGAGGTTAGTAGCATTGAGCGACATGGCAAAAAACTTAATCTTGTGGTTGATTATTGCAGTGGTGTTGATGGCTGTTTTTCAGAGCTTTTCACCAGGCGAATCAAGCCGCGCACAAACTGATTACACAACGTTTCTAAAGGAAGTGAAGCAAGGGCAAATTCGCGAAGTGCGAATTAACAGTGAAGCGCGCGAAATTCGTGGCGTGAAGCGCTCAGGCGACGCCTTTAAAACCTACATTCCCTATTTTGATGACCAGTTGATTTCCGATCTGGTAAAACAAGACGTTCGCGTGTTGGGTGAGCCACCTGAACAGCCGTCCATTTTTGCCTCTATTTTCATTTCCTGGTTCCCTATGTTGCTGTTGATAGCAGTATGGATTTTCTTTATGCGACAAATGCAAGGCGGCGGTGGTCGTGGTGCAATGTCGTTTGGTAAGAGTAAAGCTCGTCTGTTGAGTGAAGACCAGATTAAAACGACGTTTGCAGACGTTGCAGGCTGTGACGAAGCAAAAGAAGATGTGTCTGAGCTGGTGGATTTCCTGCGCGACCCGTCTAAATTCCAGAAGCTTGGCGGTAAAATTCCAAAAGGCGTGCTGATGGTAGGCCCGCCCGGAACAGGTAAAACCTTGCTGGCAAAAGCCATTGCCGGTGAAGCTAAAGTGCCGTTCTTTACTATCTCTGGTTCAGATTTCGTTGAGATGTTTGTCGGTGTGGGTGCATCCCGTGTTCGCGACATGTTTGAACAAGCGCGCAAAGCGGCGCCATGTATTATCTTTATCGATGAAATCGATGCAGTAGGTCGTCAGCGTGGTGCTGGTCTAGGCGGTGGTCACGATGAGCGTGAACAAACCCTTAACCAAATGCTGGTAGAAATGGATGGTTTTGAAGGTCACGAAGGCATTATCGTTATTGCGGCCACCAACCGTCCAGACGTACTTGACCCTGCATTGTTACGCCCTGGTCGTTTCGACCGTCAGGTAGTCGTAGGCTTGCCGGATATTCGCGGTCGTGAGCAAATCCTGAAAGTACATATCCGCAAAGTGCCTGTCGCTGATGATGTGAAGCCATCGGTTATCGCGCGGGGTACACCAGGCTTCTCAGGCGCCGACCTGGCAAACCTGGTTAACGAAGCCGCGTTGTTTGCTGCTCGTGCAAACCGTCGCTTGGTATCGATGGAAGAGTTCGAAAAAGCGAAAGACAAAATCATGATGGGTTCTGAGCGTAAGTCGATGGTGATGTCGGAAGAAGAGAAAACCATGACAGCTTACCACGAAGCAGGTCACGCCATTGTAGGTCGCCTGGTTCCAGAACATGATCCGGTTTACAAAGTGTCTATCATTCCTCGCGGACGTGCGCTGGGTGTGACCATGTATCTGCCGGAACAGGACAGGGTCAGCCACACCAAGCAGCACCTTGAAAGCATGATCTCCAGCTTGTTTGGTGGTCGACTGGCTGAGTCTATTATTTATGGTGATGACAAGGTAACCACCGGGGCTTCTAACGACATCGAACGTGCAACTGATATTGCTCGCAAGATGGTTACCCAGTGGGGTCTGTCAGATAAAATGGGCCCAATGCTGTATGCAGAAGACGAAGGTGAAGTATTCCTGGGTAAATCCATGTCAAAAGCTTCCCACATGTCTGACGATACCGCTCGAGCTATCGACGCAGAAATTAAGTCTGTGATCGACCGTAACTATGATCGGGCGAAGAAAATCCTGGAAGACAACATAGACATCCTTCACACCATGAAAGATGCGCTAATGAAATATGAAACCATCGATGCGCTGCAAATCGACGACCTGATGGCCCGCCGCGAAGTGCGTCCGCCAGCAGGCTGGGATGATCGCTCTTCAGATGGCGACAAGCCGAGTGGCGGTGCACCGTCTAAAGAAGGCGAAATTACTAACGATGGCGTTGACAAGCCGACCGTAGGTAAGCCTGGTGACATTCCTGGATAGGAACAAGGTTGCCTGAAGAAAAGCGCCGTTACCGGCGCTTTTTTGTATGTTCAATATTCACAAGCACGCGTGGAATTCGTGTTTTGTAAATCAATTAGCATGAATTATCGATATGCAAATAAGACAGCTTTTGCTTAGCCAATCGTTTCCCCAGGTAATGGGAATTTTAAATGTCACTCCCGATTCTTTTTCAGACGGAGGGCGTCATAACGCGTTAAATGATGCGGTAAAACAAGCCCTGGCTATGGAGGCTGCCGGTGCTTCTATTATTGACATCGGCGGTGAATCTACTCGCCCTGGTGCACCAGAAGTCAGTGTTGATGAAGAGTTACGCAGAGTCGTTCCTGTGGTTGAGGCGATTCGCCGGGAATCAAATGTGGTCATCTCTATCGACACCAGTAAACCTGACGTGATGGAAGCGGCATTATTAGCGGGGGCGGATTTCATTAATGACGTCAGGGCGCTTCAGTTACCCGGTGCATTAGAAGTGGTCGCGAAATACAAAGCACCAGTGTGTTTAATGCACATGCAGGGTGATCCTGCCAGTATGCAGGACAAACCGCGATATAGTGACGTGACTGATGAGGTTGAAGCGTTTCTACTGGCTAGAATCAAAGCTTGTACAGACGCAGGTATAGAAGAAAGTAAAATCATGCTTGACCCGGGTTTTGGCTTCGGTAAAACTCTTGAGCACAATTATCAGCTGTTAGCAGATTTACCTAAGTTTCATCGCTTGAACAAGCCTTTGCTCATTGGCATGTCTCGTAAAACCATGATTGGGCAGGTAATAAACAAACCGGTTGACCAAAGGCTGGCAGGTAGTCTGGCTCTGGCAACGATTGCAGCGCAGATGGGCGCGCACATATTGCGAGTACACGATGTAAGTGAAACCCGGGATGTGGTTGATATCGTTAACGCGTTAAATAAATACAAAAAGTAAAAAAGGGGTTCCAATGGGGGAAAGGAAGTATTTTGGTACCGATGGTATTCGGGGCAAAGTAGGTGAGAGCGCTATTAATCCGGAGTTTGTCACTAAGTTAGGCTGGGCCGCGGGCAAAGTACTGGCTGGACATGGCACCAATAAGGTATTGATCGGCAAAGATACGCGTATTTCAGGTTATATGCTGGAGTCTGCACTAGAAGCTGGCTTGTCTGCTGCAGGGATTAACATTGGTTTACTTGGACCCATGCCAACCCCCGCCATCGCCTATTTAACCAAAACGTTTCGCTCTGAAGCGGGCATTGTGATCAGTGCATCGCATAACCCATATTACGATAACGGCATTAAGTTCTTTTCTGCAGACGGGTTCAAGCTGGACGACGATATTGAAATTGCTATCGAAGCGATGATGGATGAGCCAATGACGTGTGTCGCGTCGAACAAGTTGGGCAAAGCCACACGTATTAATGATGCGGCGGGCCGTTATATTGAGTTTTGTAAAGGCACGTTCCCGTCAGATTTATCGCTTAAGGGTATGAAGATTGTAGTGGATTGTGCCCATGGTGCTACCTACCATATTGCCCCGTTAGTCTTGTCTGAGCTGGGCGCTGAAGTGATTGAAATAGGGACTTCACCAAATGGTTTAAACATCAATGACCGCGTGGGAGCCACGTCAATGCGGGCCATTGTTGACCAGGTATTGGAATCTGGAGCCGATTTGGGCTTTGCGCTTGACGGTGATGGCGACCGAATCATGATGGTCGACAACCTTGGAAATGTCATTGATGGCGATCAAATCCTGTATATCATTGCCCGTGATGCATTGAAATCGGGTCGTCTTAATGGTGGGGTAGTGGGTACCCTGATGAGCAATCTAGGACTGGAGGTTGCGTTGAGCAAGCTTGGTGTGCCTTTTGTTCGCTCTAAAGTCGGCGACCGCTATGTAATGGAATTGCTGCAACAAAAAGGCTGGAGCATCGGCGGCGAGAATTCGGGCCATGTATTAAACCTGAGTCTGGCGTCTACCGGAGATGGTATTGTTGCCGGTTTACAAGTACTTACCGCGATGTTGCGCTCAAGCATGTCATTGAATGAATTGGCAGGCGGGTTTGAGAAATTCCCTCAGACGCTGGTTAATGTTCGGTTTGAAGACACGGGTGTCGATCCATTGGAAAGTGAAGCCGTTTTGCAGGCAAAACAAGAGGCTGAAAAGACGCTTGGCAAGCATGGGCGCGTATTGCTTCGCAAAAGTGGCACTGAACCCCTGATTCGGGTCATGGTGGAATCTGACGATGAACTGGCTTCAACAACGCTGGCAGAAAAAATTGCCGATGCTGTTCGTAATGTCGCCAGTTGATTGTTTTTAGGCGCAGAAATTAGTTTTTCCACTTGTATAATGTGGTGGGAATAGTTAATATCACGCCCGCTCCGACACTGGGATAGCGTCAATAAGAGAGACCGATAAGCATGAGAAAGCCAATCGTTGCAGGAAACTGGAAAATGAACGGGAGCCGTTCATTGGTGAGTGACTTTAGTGCATTAACCGACGGTGTTAACACCGACACGGTAGATGTTGTAATTTGTCCTCCAGCTTGTTACCTGCCTGCGTTTGAAAACGCCGGTTTTGCACTGGGTGGTCAGACGTTAAGCGAATTGGATAACGGCGCGCACACGGGCGATATTTCGGCAGATATGCTGAAAGAATTCGGTTGCCAGTATGTGATTGTCGGTCACTCAGAACGCCGTGAAGACCACGGTGAAAGTAATGAGTTAGTTGCGAAGAAAGCGCTTAAGGCTATCGAAAATGACCTTGTGCCTATTGTTTGCGTTGGTGAGAGCCTTGCAACAAGAGAAGCCGGCGAGTTAGAAGACTTCCTGGCCGCGCAATTAGATGCACTAACTGCGACGCTATCAGCACAGCAATTGGCTAAGGCAGTCATTGCTTACGAGCCTATCTGGGCCATCGGTACAGGCGTAACTGCCTCACCACAACAAGCTCAGGAAGCACACGCTTTTATACGTGCTCATTTAGCGAAGTTTGATGCTGATGTAGCCAGTGGCTTACAGTTATTATATGGCGGCAGTGTTAAGGCAGATAATGCTGCTGAGCTGTTTGCACAACCAGATATCGATGGCGGCCTGATTGGTGGCGCGAGTCTGAAAGTTGACGATTTTAGAAAGATTTGCCAGGCGGCAGGTTAAGAGGATAAAGCATGTTTTATCAAGTATTGTTAGTTGCATACCTTGTTGTTGCACTCCTATTAATTGGGTTTGTATTAATTCAACAGGGTAAAGGTGCTGACATGGGTGCGTCATTTGGTGCCGGCGGTGCAAATACCGTTTTCGGTTCATCGGGTTCAGGTAACTTTATGACTCGCACGACGGGTATTTTGGCGACGTTGTTTTTCGCTATCAGTTTGTTTTTAGGGGCGCTGACCTCTCAACGCGAAAGCGTGACTGATGAGTGGGAAAATCTGGAAGTGCCTGTTGCGGTTGAACAGGTTCAGCCAGCTGATTCTGATGTGCCGGTAACACCAGCACAGGACGATAAGTCAGACGTACCTAACTAAAATGTTTTTCGCGGAAGTGGTGGAATTGGTAGACACGCCATCTTGAGGGGGTGGTGGCTTCGGCCGTGCGGGTTCAAGTCCCGCTTTCCGCACCATACATAAATAAAGGGCTACTAACCAATTCGGCTGTAGCCCTTTTTTGTTATGTGGTCAAACTGTGGTCGAATTGTGGTCAAACTCATTGCGCTAAAGTGCGATTTCACCATGGGGAACTTCGACATACTTGTCATGATTTTCAGTGTAAGTTTTGGTTGATCTGGCGTCTCTGTGAGCCATTCTTGATTGTGGGTCAATCCCCATTTCTTTAAACAGCTTTCCAGACAATGCGCGTATTTCGTGAAATGTCGGTCGAGCCGCGCTATCCATATCATCAAACAGCCCGGTTAGATCTCGGTATTTATTAAACTGCCTTGTTAGATATTCCGGTGAAACCTGGTTAGGGTGGGTGCAAAGATCACTCATGCCTTTGGTTCTGCTGTCTGGTAATCGATGAACCACAAACGGGCACAATACACCGTCTTTACTTCTATCAAGTATTTCCTTTAGCGCTGCGCCAATGGGTATGGCCACATGCGCCTCTTCGTTTCCGACTACCTTTTGACGATTTATGAATAGGGTGCCATAAATACCTTTCACCGGTTCGTCATACCATACACACCCATTCCTTACCTGGCTGGGTGCCCTCAATCGATATTCTATACGCGTAATCTCAAGCCGGGCGTGCGTTGTCTGCAGTGATAAATCCATGGCCGTTTGTAGCCATAGTGGGGCAATAGCGTGAATTGCTTTGTATTGCTCAACGGTAATACGCTGGCGTTGTTTGGGTTTTGGTTTTTTGCGAAGTATGCCGTCTGCTGGATTATTCAGCATAAGTCCGGCGTCTACTACATACCCGAACAGTTTTCGCAG
>NZ_CFIDRX010000175.1:0-8957 GCF_984433645.1 Marisediminitalea sp. | reverse complement strand
AGCCCATGCTATTACCTTTTAGTTTAGTTATATCAGTCTCTTGTTTGCATTTTTAGTAGGGAAGTTCAAAAATGTAAATAGTGATATACCCCTAATCATAGGTCATTACTGATTGAATGCCATAAACACACGGAATGAAGATCTGCGCATCACCCCAGGCGTGCCCCACAATACCAATGATGAATCGTTACGACACGCACGCGCACGAGCTAATGAACACAACCGTCGCTTTAACACCTTGTCCCCGTCGGCATTTGCTGAACGTGCAGCCACCCTGTCTGTACTTTTAGCTAAATCAAAAGGGGTGCAGGTTGCGTCTTCAATCTACACGGAATATGGCTGCCAAACTTACATCGGAAAAGGGACTTTTCTGAATCATAATGTGTCGATTATCGATGCCTGTCCGATTCATATTGGCAACCAGGTACTGATTGGCCCCAATACCGTCATTTCGTCTGTGGTCGGGCGGTTTACTGCTGGTCCCGACGCGGACCACGAAGTTGCCAATCCAGTAACACTGGGGCACCGGGTTTGGGTAGGCGCCAATGTGCGCATAGCGGCTGGCGTGTCGATAGGAGACAACTGCGTCATTGGCGCGGGTAGCCTGGTAACCGAATCATTACCTGCTAATACATTAGCTTACGGGATTCCAGCCGCTCGCATTCGAAAAATTCAGCAAAATCCTCAATGAATTAAGCAGGTTTGCCGATAACCAACTATGGTTGAAACAGTCCTATAAAGACAGACGCATAAAGCGACTCGGTGACATGACGTATTTCAATATGAAGCAACTCCGACTATTTTTCCTGACTTTCGCCGCCTGCTTACTGGCTGCCTGTGGCGGTCTTAGCAAAGACGCTGCAGATGAAACCTTTGCGGTAAATGCAGGCCGGGATCGCAGTATGGCTGAGCAGGCCACAATCTCTTTGTCTGCACAGGTATCCTATCCTTCAGGCGAGGTCACATACCGCTGGACGGCCCCCTCGTCCATTACGATTGCCCAAGAAGCCACGACCAGCTCTGCCGCTACCCTTACCGCGCCAGCAGTTACCAGTGAAACGCAATTTACTATATCGGTTACTGCCACCGACGCGAGCAGCCAGACCGCCACCGATAGCTTTGTACTAACGGTGACGCCGCAAAACAGCGAGCCTACCGCATCAATTACTGTAGCAGACTGGCCAGATGTTGACCCCGGCACTTACCCTGCCGGTGTTACTATAACGCTGGACGGAAGAAACAGCTTTGATGCTGACAATACCAGCAGTGACGCGATTGCGAAGTGGTTGTGGGAACAAACCGCTGGCAGCGATGTTATTTCCGGTCTTGAGGCGGATCAATCTACGCTGGTCATTTCAACGCCCATCGCCGACAGCCGCCAGACTCTGACTTTTTCACTCACGGTAACCGATCAGGAAGGAGCAACCAATACGACCTCCTATTCCATTACTATTCTGTCGGCATTTGAAACGCAGCCCCAAGTCTCTGTTGGCCTTAATCAGGCAGTCTTTGGCGGCGAAACTATTCTGCTAGACGGCACCGCAAGCAGTTCACTGCAGGCTGCATACCCCTTGAGTGCGAGATGGACATACAGCGGTGACAGTGAGCCTGTCATTGTTCAGCCTACCCAGGCCGACACCTATGCCGTAGCTCCTCTGGTAACCGACACCACCGAATTAGAGTTTTACCTGACAGTCGAAGACAGCTACGGCAATGTGGTCACCGAAACCAAACGCGTCACCGTTCGCCCGTTCCCGGTTCGCGTGCTCAATGACACAGGTATGTCTCAGCAAGCCAATGACACCGCGAATGGCAACACACAGCAAAACGCCTGGCCGGGTCAGGACGCCCATAAAGGCGCAGACGCGCTGGCCAATGCGGGTATTCTAGACAAAGCCGGTCGCGGCCAGGCCGGCTTTGATTTTACAAAACTCAACGCCAACGGCGATGAACAAGACGATGACGTGACGCAGTTTAGCTGTGTTCGTGACAATGTAACCGGACTGGTGTGGGAAATAAAAACCACTGATGGGGGGCTGCGCGATCAGGACCATCTGTACAGCTGGTACAGCACCGACAACAATGGTGGGTCGGAAGGCAGTTTGAATGGCACATCAACGCAGTGCACCCTCACCAACTGTAATACCGAAGCCTATATCGATGCCATTAACACTGCAGGACTGTGCGGTTTTTATGACTGGCGACTGCCCACCCATGGTGACCTGCTGTCACTGGTGCATTTTGGTAAAGGCAGCTCACCGCGCATTGATACCCAGTACTTCCCTTACACCGGCGACGGTACCGCGGGCACACTGTGGTACTGGACGAGCTTACCGAGTGCAGATGGTGTCAGCAATGACGCGGCACAAAACGCTTGGGCGATTGATTTTATTTCCGGTGTAGACAACTTCCTGAACAAATCTTCGGCAGCCAGTATTCGACTGGTTAGGGCAGGGCGATAATTATGAAATCACTGTTCACATTAATGAGTCTGCTTATACTGAGCGTGGTTCAGGCCGCACAGGCGCAAACCTGTTTGGCTAACGCCGACGACACCACACCAGATGATGACTTCTCAACCATCACAACCAGTACGGTTCTGCACACGCCCACCGGATTAATCTGGCAACGTTGCGCCGTGGGTCAGACTTTCGATGGTAGCACCTGTACCGGTGAAGCCGAGCAAATGACCTGGCAGGAGGCGCTTACGTATGCCTATACCTATGATGCCGATCTGCGCGAAGGCTGGCGTGTGCCCAATTTAAAAGAACTGGCCAGCCTGGCTGAACGTGACTGTGTTCGTCCGGCGATCAACGGCACGTTTTTCCCGGCTACGCCGCCAGACAGCTTCTGGACTTCCACGCCCTCCATTATGGACCCGCTGCGTGCCTGGACTGTTGCGTTTTTCAATGCCAGTCACTCCATAAAAGAAAAGGATCGCACTGTTTACTTGCGCTTAGTGCGCACAAAGTTACCTACCGAGTAAAGCCTGGGGGGCAATACTGCCCCCTACTCTTGCAGCACGTATTGTCCGGGCGCCTCCGGCAAGCCATCAGCACTGTTAATTTTCCTTGCTGTCACGTCTTCAGTTGAATTGTCAGCCAGCCATTGCTGCCACACTGGCCACCATGAACCTTCGTGCATGGGAACGTCTTTCAGCCAGGCCTGCGGTGGCAGGTAAGGCCCGTCTTCTTTTTTTGTTGCCACCTGATAAACCCGATGCGGGTGCCCAGGCTCACTGATAATGCCCGCATTGTGGCCGCCGTTTGTCAGTAAAAACGTAATGTCTTTGTCTATCAGCAAGTTGACTTTGTAAACCGACTGCCAGGGCGCGACGTGATCTTTTGCGGTCCCCACCACAAACAACGGAACCTGAATATCGGCCAACGCAATAGGCTTGTCATCTACCATAATCTGACCACCGGCCAACGCGTTGTTCAAATAACACTGTCGCAGATACTCTGAATGCATGCGTGCGGGCATACGGGTCGCATCCTGATTCCAGCTAAGCAGGTCGTTGGCGTGCTGACGCTCACCCAGTAAATACTCTTTCACCCACTTTGCCCACAACAGGTAGTTCGCTCGCAGTATCACAAAAGTGCCAGCCATACTTTCTTTGGGTAAATAACCGTGTTTGGCCATGACAGCTTCAAGCATGGCTAGCTGGCTCTCATCAATAAACAACCGAAGATCACCGGCATCGCTGAAGTCAGTTTGCGCGGCCAGTAAGGTTAACGAGCAAAACGGGCTGCGTTTCTCTCGCTCCAGCCAGGCAGCAGCCATACTCAGCAAGGTGCCTCCCAGACAATACCCGACGCCGTGAATGCGTTGCCCGGGCATTCTGGACTGGACCGCAGCGATAGCCTCACCCAGCCCCTGCTTCAGGTAGTCCACCAGCCCAACGTTGTGATCGTCTTGTTGCGGATTTTTCCAGGAAATCATAAATACCGTATGGCCTTTGTCGACCAGGTATTTCACTAGCGAGTTGTGTTCAGACAAATCGAGAATGTAGTACTTCATGATCCAGGCAGGCGTAATTAACACCGGCTCGGCTTTCACTGTATCGGTCGAGGGCGCATACTGAATCAGTTCCAGCAATGCGTTTTTAAACACCACTTTTCCCGGTGTAACCGCCAGGTTTTTACCCACCTGATAGGGGCTATGTGCGGATTTACTGCTACCCAGATACTGCTGCGTAACGTCCTGCAACCAGTTGTCCAGCCCCTTCACCAGATTGTTTCCCGAGGTCGCCAACGTAGCGTGCGTTACTGCAGGGTTAGTCAGAGGAAAATTAGCTGGCGACAACGCTTCTAACCATTGGCGCACAGCAAAGTTCACCATGTCAGTATGGTGCTTTTCCACTCCCTGCACGTCGCGCGTAGCTAACTGCCACCATTGTCGCGTTGCAAGGTAGGACTGACGGTAAAATGCATAGGGCCAGGGGATCCATTCTGCGCCGGCCAGGCGATTATCTTCAGCAGCCTCTTCACACTCTGCGTTCTGACCGCAGGCATGAGTGAGAGACAGATCCAGCAAAGCCTGCTGCTTGCCCAATGACAACAACAAATGAATGAACCAGTCAGTAAATGCCAGGCCGTAAGCGACCGGGTCAATGCCACCAGTGAACTGGCTAAGCAGTTGATTAATTGCGTAGTCAGGCTTAAGTGGCTCGCTGACATCATCAGGGGCTGATTGCCGGTCAGCGTAGGTGTATTCAATAACATTACTTTCGCGGTTGATCATGGTGATTCCTTACCAAAGGCCAATAAGGTCAATTTATCACCAGAAAAAAAGAAAAAGCTTGATCTTGATGGGTATCAATAACGATTTCCTAAAAGTGTTTATGCTACACGGGTGCTTTGCTGTTTCTGATTCTTTTTCCACGGAGAGCTCTCATGGACATGATCCGTAATAAACCGTTTAACGACATTCAGATTGGTGATTCAGCGTCTCTCACCCGTACCTTATCCCGCAAGGATATTCAGCTGTTCGCCATTATGTCGGGCGACGTTAATCCCGCGCATGTGGACGAAGAGTACGCTAACAGTTCACAGTTTCACCACATTATTGCCCACGGCATGTGGGGAGGTGCACTGATATCCACCGTTCTGGGGACACAGCTTCCGGGCCCGGGAACGATTTACCTGAAACAGGACTTTACGTTTTTAAAACCGGTTTCACTGGGTGATAACCTTATCGTTACGGTCACTGTTACCGAGAAACAGGCACACCACCGGGTCGTGCTCGACTGTACTTGCGTCAATCAATTAAACGAAACCGTAATTTCAGGGCAGGCGCTGGTAAAAGCCCCGGCTGAAGCCATTGCCCGCCCTCGTGCGTCTCTTCCGGCGCTGGAACTAAAAGAAGAGTCCAGCGCACGCTATCAGCAGTTTATGACCATGGCAAAGGGCATGCGCCCGCTCAAAACCTGTGTGGTACACCCAGTCGATGCCAACTCACTCGCCGGCGCTCTGGAAGCGGCCAGCGATAGCCTGATAGTACCTATTCTGGTTGGCCCAAAAGCACGCATTGAGCAGGTCGCTATCGACAATCAACTGGATATTTCAGGCATCAGACTGATAGACACGCCTCACAGTCACGCAGCAGCAGAAACCGCGGTAAAAATGGTGTCATCGGGTGAAGCCGAGGCGCTGATGAAAGGCCATTTACACACCGATGAGTTAATGCACGAAGTGCTCAATAAGGATTACGGCCTTCGCACCGGCCGGGTGATGAGCCACATTTTCGCATTAGATGCGCCAAGCTACCATAAATCGCTGTTTTTGACGGACGCCGCGATAAACATTCGCCCTAATTTGGCGGCTAAGAAAGACATTATTCAAAATGCCATCGACCTGGTGAGCGCGCTTACCAATACCACGCCGAAAGTTGCTATTTTGTCGGCGGTGGAAACCGTTGAAGAGAAAATCCCCTCTACGCTGGATGCGACCGCACTGTGCAAAATGGCTGAACGCGGACAAATCACCGGCGGCCTGCTGGATGGCCCGCTGGCCATGGACAACGCAATTTCCAGCGAAGCCGCGAAATCAAAAGGCATTTTGTCTCAGGTGGCGGGTGACGCCGACATTCTGGTTGCCCCGGATCTTGAATCTGGCAACATGCTGTTCAAACAAATGCGCTACTTGTCGGGTATTGAAGGGGCCGGTATTGTGCTCGGGGCCCGTGTGCCAATTATTCTCACCAGTCGGGCTGGCGGTCCGGCGACCCGTAAAGCGTCGTGTGCCATGGCGCTGGTATTCCAACGCAAACGCGAAGGGCAAACGCGATGAACTCCCCACACGCGGCCAGGTACCTAGTGATAAACAGTGGGTCTTCGACACTAAAATACGCGGTACTTAATGCCGGTGACCTGAGTGTAGAAGAGCGTGGCAATACCGAAATTACACCCGACACCTTCGCCCAATCACTGGAAGCCATTTTGCACCATGCCGGCCAGGTTGCTGCCGTGGGGCACAGGGTTGTGCACGGTGGTGAGCGATTTACTGCGCCCGTTGTCGTTAACGATGACAACCTTACTGAGCTGCACAATCTGACTGATCTGGCCCCATTGCATCAACCGCATAATCTACACGCGATTGATGTGTTGCGTGACGCCCACCCCGAGCTTCCGCAAATAGCTTGCTTCGACACCGCATTTCATAACACCCAGTCGACGTTACATACCTTGTATGCCCTACCCGCTTCACTGCGGGACAAAGGATTGCGACGTTACGGCTTTCACGGTTTGTCTTACGAATACATCAGTCAGCAATTGGCTGCCTGCGCATCAGATCACGGCGGAAAATGCATTGCCTTGCACCTTGGCAGTGGCGCCAGTGCCTGCGCAATGCTGAAGGGAAAAAGCGTCAGTTCCAGCATGGGGTTTACCGCGCTGGACGGCCTGATGATGGCAACCCGTTGCGGCACCCTGGACCCGGGGCTGGTATTGCACTGCCAAACCCATCTGGGCATCGATGCCACCACGCTCACATCCATGTTATATAAAGAGGCCGGATTGAAAGGGGTATCGGGCCTCAGTGCTGATATGCGAGCACTGTTGGAACACGCTGATCAGCCTGCAGTTGAACAGGCCATTGCCTTGTATTGTCTTTATATCGTCAGGGCCATTGGGGCACTGGCGGCAGATTTACAGGGCCTCGACACACTGATATTTACAGCAGGTGTAGGTGAGCATGCCACGTTTATTCGGGAGCGCGTATGCGCACAGTTAGGCTGGTTGGGTGTGAACATTGATTCCAATGCCAACCTGCAACACGCCGCAGAAATTCAGGCAGCGGATAGCAAGGTTGTTGTCAGGGTATTGCCCACCGACGAAGAGTGGGTAATTGCACAGCATATGCGAACGCTTTTAAAAGCCTAGGTCGAATTTATGCGCTTCACGTTCTCAGCAAGCCAAAGCGTTTGAGAACGTCAGTAATGCGCAAAGTGGCAAAATCAGTAAACTCACCAGCATCATAAAACCGGCCATGGCAACCCGGGCAGCTTTCAAAGCGAATGTGCGTCTGGCGGCTGTCCACCATGTTCAGCATGCGGGTGTTTGGACAGACCGGACACAAGATATTTTTTATCTCGTTGTATTTTACACCCACGGCTTTATCGCCGGTATCGATGGATTTGGCTATGGCTTTAAGGTCCTGGTGTTCCAGCACATCAAACCATAACCCGCCGCAGTCCTGACAACGCTCTATTACCCCGAGCGGGGTTTGAACATGAGCAAACGTACCACTACATTTTGGACATTGCATCTCACTTCCTTATTGTTGTGATGATGTCTAATTGTCGATGCGTCTAATCAAACTGGCAAGCTCTTCGATTTTACCCACAGTCGTTCTCACCAGATTGTCAATTTCATTCGACGATACCTGAGAGTTACCGGCCAGCGTTCTGACTTCATCAGCCACCACGGCAAAGCCACGGCCCAGATCACCCGCCCGGGCGGCTTCAATGGCTGCGTTAAGCGCAAGCAAGTTTGTTTGCTCCGATATAGAATTGATCGTGCCAACTATAGTGCTGATTGTCTGGCTGGTCGTTAGCAGTTCCTGCATCGCATCCTGAGTCTCATTGACGGCCTGTTTGCGTGAGGTTACGTCGATGGCAAAGAACACGTAGCGCGTAACTTCACCGGCAAAGTTCTTCAACGCGCAAAGCCGCGAGTCGAAGGCCAGATAGTGTCCCTCTTGTTTTAGTTCGAGTACTTTGGATACAAAGCCAGAACTCTCTAATTCAGCTTTTTCCTCTGCAGTAAGCTGCTGATTAAGTTGGTGGGCGAAATCTTCGACCTGAATGACACCGCTGAGTGTTTCTTTCAGCAGCTTATTGGCTTCAATAACCCGGCCATTGGGCTCTATCTCCAGCAATACCAATGCGCTGCCAATGGCATGGAGCTTGTTGGTAAAATCAAGTGCCATTTGCTTAACGCGGGTAATATCGGCCTGTACCGCAATGAAATTGACCAGTTTGCTGTTTTCAAAAACCGGATTAATAGACAGGGACGTCCAGTAGGGGGTGCCGTCTTTGCGGTAATTCAGAATCTCATCGTAAAACGCTTCACGGTTTTTGATACGCTGTCGAATGACATCTACGGTTCTTGGGTCGGTCTCTGTGCCCTGCAAGAATGACCCCGGCTTTTTGCCTTTCACTTCATCCAGCTTCCAGCCTGTCAGCTTTTCGAATCCGGTATTAACGTATTCTATCAAGCCCTCTGCATCAGAAATAATAACCGCGTTGTCAGTTTCATTGGCCACCAGCGACAGCATGCGTTGCAACTCACGCTGTTCGACTTCTTCAGTCACATCTTTAATAAAGGCAGTATACAGAGTCCGGTCATTCAGTTTCACTTTCGACAATGACAGTCGGCCCCACAAGGTTTTTCCGTCGCGGCGTTCTATTTTGACTTCGCGGCTGGTGCCAACAATTTTATCGACACCGGTTTCGCG
>NZ_CFIDRX010000174.1:7427-9030 GCF_984433645.1 Marisediminitalea sp. | reverse complement strand
CTACACCGCTCAATGCCAGAATACCGTTCAACGACAAAATGCTCATCATCAGACCGTTACTCCAGTGACCCAATATCGCACCCACAATGCCAAATGGGATCGCGGACATGATGATCAACGGCTGAATGTACGACTTCAACGGAATAGCTAGTAGTGCGTATATTGCAATTAACGCCATCACCGTTAGGGTCTTCATCGACGAGGTCGTTTCTTCCTGCTGCTCGGCTTCACCGGCGAAATGTACCGACAAATCAGCATGCTGACGGGTTAGCTGAGGGACCAGTGACTGATTCAGTGTTTGCACCAACTCGGTAGCGGTGATCACATCGGAATCAACGGATGCAGACACAGTAAGTGCTCGCAAACCATCGATGCGAGTGATTTGTTGTTGCTGGCTGTCCTGAATAATATTCGCTACAACGCTTAGCGGAACGACTGTACCATCGGTTAAACGCACGCGGGCATTGAGGATGTCAGTCGCGTTGCTGCGGCTTTCCTCTGGGTAGCGTACACGCACTTTCACTTCGTTTTTATTGCGCAGATAGCGCTGCACGATGTCTCCGCCAAAGGCTTGCAATAACTGCTTCGACAAACTGGCGGTATCCATACCCAATGCACGGCCCTGAGGTGTAAGCTCAAAGCGCATCATCGCTTCGCCCGGTGTGAGTGAAGATTCGACACTGGTTACACCGTCTGTGTTTTCCAACGCCTCGCGAAAGGCTTCTTCTGCAATCAGCAGGGTTTCGTCGCTCACGCTTTTCAGCTCAACTTTAAAGGCATCGACCATTTCCCGGCGCGATTGAATTTTAAGTTGCTTCACACCTTCGGGTGTACCGGCCAGTTCACGCCAGGTGCGAGCCAGGTCATCCAGTGAATAGGGCTTTTCTTTCGCAAGTTCCACGACGATAGACCCACTTTGATCGCCCGATGCCATTACCTGCAGACTCTGAATGCCTGAACCGTCGGCATCGTTTTGCGACATTAGCTGTGCATCCGCCTGATTAAGCGTCGCTTCCAACCACTGCATATTGCGCTCAGTCTGGCCGAAGCTTGCGTCACTTTGCAGCGTCATGCTGGCTTCAACGGTATCGCCTGGCATGCTGGGGAAGAACCCCACGCGTACTGCGCCATTCATTGGCATACCTATCACCGCAATAAACACCGCAACGAACAACAGAATCACAGCATAACGGAACTGCAATGCATAATTCAGCGCCGGCATATACACGCGTTGGCTAAACCACTGTAACCCCGCGTCGGCACCGTCCTGAATCTTAGCCCAGCCACGAGCCAATGCATGCGTCGGCTTTTTATGGGTAGGCAAATGCGCCAGGTGAGCAGGCAGAATCAGTTTGGACTCCACCACCGACAACAACAAACAAATGGTTACCACCATGCCGAACTGAGCGTACAGGTTTCCTAACCCGCCAGAGATGTTGGAAAGCGCCGCGAATGCCGCTACCGTAGTGAACACACCAAACAGGGTTGGCACAGCAACTTTGTGCGTGCCGCGGATAGTACTGTTCAGGGTATCCCCTTCGCGCTTGCGGGTGTCATAGACGGACTCACCCACTACGACCGCGTCATCCACCACGATCCCCAG
>NZ_CFIDRX010000174.1:0-7327 GCF_984433645.1 Marisediminitalea sp. | reverse complement strand
GCCGTCGGGCAAAATACCGCGTTCGTGCCACTCGGCTACCAGCTGATTGGCCTGCTCTACAATGTTCTGCACATCGCCGTATTCGTCCATGATCACCTGAATGCCATAGCCGTTCACGCCGTTGTAGCGAGATAAGGCATAGGCATCGTCGGCAAACATGTCGGAGATATTGGTGACATCGCCCACGGTCAGATAAGTGCCATTGGCGTTCGCTAACAAGGGAATGCTGGCAAAGTCAGCTTTGTAATAGGCCTGTTCAGAGGCTTTTAAGCGAATGACTTTTTCTTTGTTGCGCAAACTGGTGGTAAGTGCAGTGGCCGATTCGGCATTGATGGCACTGGATACATCGTCAATGGTCAGGCCATAGGCTTGAAGTTTCGCCTCGTCGATTTCAATCGACATCATGTGGTCAACGTAGGAACTGGGGGATACCTGGCTAATGCCATCCCGGGCCAACAGCTCTCGTTCCAACTGCTCGCCTAATTGCTGTAAGGTGGCGGTATCGGTATCGCCGTAAAGCTGCACCCATATCACGTGCTCCTGACGACGGCCCTTGGAGATCACCGCTTTCTCCGCGTCAGACGGGAAGTTAAAGATCGCATCGACCTTGTTTTTTACGTCGGTCATCAGCGTATCCAGGTCGTAGTCGGTCTGTTTTTCGACTTGCACCGAGCTCCCGCTGGCCGAAGAAGTAGACGTAATACGCTTGATGCCCGGCACAGACTCCAGCGCGTTTTCAATTTTAATCGCAATCCCTTCTTCCGCTTGTTTCGCATCGCCACTGTCATAGGTCATTGAGACAGTAACAAAACGGGGCTCCATGCTGGGAAAGGCTTCTTTACGCAATTCGTTAACCGACAGCACGCCCGCCACAATTACGGCCATCATTAACAGGTTGGCTGCCACACTGTTGTTGGAAAACCAGGCAATAATCCCTCTGTGTTGCGTACTCATGCGTTACCTCCGGTGCTTTGCGGACTAACACGGGTACCCACCAAATAACTGTTAAGCGGGCGGGCCACAATGCGCGCTTCGGTCATGCCAGCGAGAGGCATAATGTAAGCTTTGCCGTCGGCCTGAAACTTCACATTGGGGGTAAATTTATTCAGCTTGTTACCAGCGTCCAGATACCACACTTCCTGCTTTTGCGAGATCGCACTGGCGGGAATTTCCCACAGTGCATCATAGGTTTTTCCGGCGACATGCGCGGTGACATAAGTGCCAAAATACAACGGTGAGTCTCCGGCAAGGGGCTGTTGCACCTCAACAATCAGCGAACGCTGTCGTGAACTGGTATCCAGGTGCTGTTCGATACGTTTTACCGTGCCGTGCCATTGATTCAGCCCATCCATATCCTCAATGACAACCGGCCATGACTGATCATCCGACGACGCCGTGGTTGGCAGGTTTTGCCACTGGCTGGCCGACAGCGGAATAGCAATCTCGGCCTCTGAGGCTGAATATAGCTGCGCAATGCTGGTACCCGATTGAACAAAGCTACCGGGCTGGATATCACGAGTAACCACAACCGCATCAAAAGGCGCCACGATTTGCGTCAGGGCAAGTTCACGCTCTGCGGTTTTCAATTGGGCTTTGGCTTCGTCCAGATTGGCCTGGGCGGCATGCAAGTAGGGCTCTCTGAGTACCAGGGGCGATTCAGGTTCGCCATCTAACCCTGAACGTTCCCAGTTATCTTTTGCCTGGACGCCTTGCAGTCGTTCCTCTTCCAGCGCGACGGTTGCAGCTTCAACGGCGGCTCTGGCGGTCGCCACGGCTTGTTGATAGGCAGTGTCGTTCAGGTAAGCCATGACTTCGCCTTTGCGAAAAACCGCGCCGGTTTCAAAATGCGGCGATAACCGCGTGACTTCGCCGCTCACTTGCGCAGTCAGCGACAATACGTGTTTAGCGGTTACTTCACCATAGCCGTTTACTTTCGCCTGATACGTTCCTGCGGCTACGTCCAGTACGCCTATCGCAGGTAAGCTGGCTTCCTGATTCTGAGGGCTGGCAAGTGGCGGAACCTTTGCATCTGATGTACTTGCTTCAGCAGCGGGACGCCCTTGGGGTTTTGCCGCTGAAGGGGCTCCTTGAGGACCTCCCGGCGGGCCTGCATGACCAGACTGACCAAATACACTAATGGTAACCAGTACCAATACTACCAGCGCCCCTGCGGTGCCGATGACGCGTTTTGCTGTTGAAGTCATGCTGATACTCCCAGACCCAGTGCCAGGCCTAAACTGATTCGATTCGATAATTGATTAAATTGCAGCTGCAATAACTGCGCTTGCAGGTCGTAGGTTTGCTGGTATACCGACAGTAAATCCAAAATGTCGACTAAGCCCTGACGGTATTGTTTTGTGTAGGTGTCACTACTGCGCTTGGCATTCGCCAGCGCGACACTGGTGGCCTGATACTGGCTGGCCAGGCTTTTCTCCTGCCCGATGCCGTCCTGTACTTCTTTTACTGCGGTAAGCAACGTGCTCTGGTATCCCCACCAGCTGTTTTCTACAGCCAGTTCCTGAATGTCGATATTTGCGCGTAATTCTCCGCCCTGAAACAGCGGTGCTGTTAACTGACCAAGTAATTGCCAGACAGGATTAGTAAACAAAGCCTGCGAGGGCGAAGTACCCGTATCGGAAAGGGCCGCACTCAAACTAATTGAAGGTAACAGTGACTTGTAAGCCACCCGGGTACTGAATTCCTGAGCCTGAATATTTGCATAGGCCGCCATTAAATCAGGGCGTCTCGCCAGGTCCTGTTCAGGCAAACTGGTCAGTGGCAAAAGTACATCCGGAAAGGTGGCAGCAACCGGCAGATCACTCACCGACATATCAGTACGACCAAGTAATACTGCCAAAGCGCGCAGTGATTGCGCGAGGTTTTCTTTATACGCTGCAATATTGGCTTCGCTGCTAGCCGACGATGTACGGGCGTTGTCGAGATCTTCCAGTGCGCCTAATCCGGTGCGATAGCGCTTGAGGATAACCTCCTGATTGTTTTTCAGCAGTGTCAGGCGGGCCTGCTCATTGTCAATGAGCTGCTGGTAATAAGCGACTTCCAGATAACCTCGCATCACTTCAGCGACCAGGGTATTGGTCACCGAGGTAAGCTCTGCCTCGCTGGCAGCCACTGACCATTGTGCAGCTGACACCTGATTGCCCAGCTTATTCCAAATATCGGCTTCCCAGCTGACAGTGAGACTTGTGTTATAGCTATCGTCACTGTCTTGCTGGCGCGTACCGCTCAGGCCCGCGCTAACACCGGGCAACCGCGATGCATTGGTCACGCGTTTTTGCGCCTTAGCGGTTTTTAAGCTAATTAGCTGTTGCTGCAAGCCCGGATTGCCGCTTAACGCCTCGTCAATCAGCGCAGGTAAACCGGGCACACTAACGAGTTCGGTTAGCGACGTAACCGAGTTGGCCTCTGCTGGCATTGTCTGCCAACTCACACCTTTCCCGGTATTGAGCTGAGCGTTTTCGCTGAAGTCACCCGTGTACTGACTGGCGCAGCCGGAAAGCACCAACGTCAGAGAAACGGCTAGAAGTGTATGTCTCATACCCATACCTGTTTATTCACAATGGGCACAGAATACAAAACCAACGGTTAATGCCGGGTTAACGCTGCTTAACCCACCTGCGGGCGTTAAAACAGCGGAAGTTGACCGTATAAAAAACAAACAAAGTAGGTTACGCTGTTCCCTCGTTTACTCTTGATAAGGACATCAGATGAACAGGCTCCTTTTGTTTATTGTGGTAACTCTCGCATTCCCCCTATTTTGCGCAGCAGATGTACATGAAGATACCCTCGCGCTTTATTCGAAATGCAAAGGCGGAAGAGATAATCTGGACGGCTACTGTAAATGCGTTGCGGTCAGAACGGCGGAAGTCGCCACCCCGGAACAACTGAAACATTTCTCTGAACACCCAACTGAAATCAGAAATGTGCTGCACGAAGATGAAATCTCAATCTCCATTCCGTTTGAACAGGCCGGCATTATCAACGATCACACCAATTTATTCTGCGTTGGCATGCCCATGTCAGCCAAACAATATTGGAAAAATTACAAATTAAAGCCCAAGTCAGCCTTACAGGCGGGCATTGAGGAGCAAGGGCGTCAGTTAGATGCCCTATTGATAAAATCGATGGCTCAAAAGGACAAGGTTTGCTATACCTCAGCCATATTAGGGGGTAGCTGCGATGACATCTGTAAAGATGAAAATACGTGTCCTGGAGGACCTAAGTTTGCTCGTTTAAGAGGGCTAGCCGTAGCTTGTAAGCAGGAGTCCAAACATAAAGCTTGTAA
Organism: Marisediminitalea sp.; assembly: GCF_984433645.1. Taxonomy (NCBI): domain Bacteria; kingdom Pseudomonadati; phylum Pseudomonadota; class Gammaproteobacteria; order Alteromonadales; family Alteromonadaceae; genus Marisediminitalea; species Marisediminitalea sp. The sequence continues at coordinate 3,024 of NZ_CFIDRX010000174.1, read as the reverse complement.
ACCAATGGCCAGAGCGCTTCAAATTGAAGATTGGCGCACGCTTTCTCAATTGAATGATAGCCTGCCCAGCCAGTTGGTTGAGGATATATCCGAAGGGAAACGCAGAACATACACGCCTCAGGAGGTTTATCAGGTCATCCAGGCGAGTAACTATCTGATTGCCGCCTGCAAGTCCATTGGCGGTGATGCACTCAATACTGCGCAAGCAGTACTTAAAGTACAACACGACAAACTATTCAAAAATTTCGAACTCTCACAAATTTTACTAAAAGTCGTTGAAGGGAATGGCACCAACTGGGCGAAAGCCCAAGCCTGTGACGCAAACATCACATTGCCCTTTTTGTTTGGAATGACCGAAGCTCTCGATGAAAAACTACCCGAAAGCGTCTTCTTCTCTACGTGTCTGGCGAATAAGAAATCCATGGCGCATTGCCAGTGTTGGTACGATGTTTATGTCCAAACCGACAAGCAAGCAAAAGACCGGGCATACCCTATCAATCTAATGGATCCTCAACATCCCGGTTCCAGAGGCGGACGAAATACTCTTACCCAAGGTCAGAGGTTTACCGCCATGAGTTGCCCTGAATGATATTGCCTGATTAACCGTCTTTTTCGTTGTCAGCACCTGCCTGCTGGCTGCGAAACAGACCACATTTTCTTGCTATCGTTGTAAACACATAGGTGACAACTAGCAGCGTACACAATGTCAGCGCCATCTCCTCGCTGTCTGACAAAGTAAACAGGCTTTTCTGCAGCTTTAATAGTGCCACTGACGTTACCACCAGCATAATTAAATAGCACACGTAGGCTGCGATAGATTTGATATCTCGGAACATAGGTTTTCCCTGGAAGTAGCATGTCCTGGGTTGGTCTGCACCAATCTACCTAACTAACTGGCATCAAACAGCTGGCCCTAAGATCTGCTTTCACCGCCACCGGCCCAGACAATTCAAAAACCGATAGCAAAGCATTCGTTTCAATTAAAGAACGACAAGTAGAAAACAAAAAAAGGCATTACCTTTTTCTTTCAGGTATGTTAATTCGTCATACAAATTATAAATGAGCCCGGACTATGCGCACGATTTTCCTGTTAATGAGTTTGTTTTCGCTGATGAGCTGTGGCGGCGGTGGTTACCCGTTGTCTGCCGATGCGGATAGTCGCTACTCAATTATCGCCGATGACGCGTTCGCAGGCAGTTCAGTGAATGTATTAGCAGGCGTCAAACAGACCCTCTTTACCCATGGCCAGTTCCAATATGCCGCCTACTACAATGCGAATCGGCACCTGGTGCTTGCCAAACGCCCAACTGGTTCCAAAACCTGGCAGACGCAAGTAACGCCTTATACCGGCAACGTTGATGATGCTCATAATCACATTAGTCTGGTTGTCGATGCCGACGGGTATCTTCATATCGCCTGGGATCACCATAACTCTCCGCTGCATTATGCGCGCTCTGTTACACCAGGCGCGTTGACATTAGAGCGAAAGCCAATGTTAGGCGAACCACAGGCGGCAAACGAAGCAGGAGAGAACAGTGTCACCTACCCGCAATTTTATGCGTTGCCCTCAGGTGATCTGCTGTTTGCCTACCGCGATGGAGGCTCTGGCCGTGGGAACCTGGTACTCAACCGTTATGACCTTCGCTCCCAACAATGGCAACGCCTGCACAGCTCAGTGCTGGATGGTGAAGGTAAGCGCAGCGCATACTGGGACATGTCGGTCGATATTAATGGCGTAGTTCATCTGGCCTGGATTTGGCGGGAAACCCCGGACGTAGCCAGTAATCACGATCTCGCCTATGCCCGTTCTTTTGATCAGGGTGACACCTGGCAACAATACGACGGCACTCCTTATGCACTGCCCATTACCGAATCCGAGTCCGATGTGGTTATTCCCATCCCGCAAAATCACAAGTTAATGAATCCACCTGTTGTAATGGGCGACAATAGCAGCCGCCCTTTTATTGCCAGCTATTGGGCTGATTCTCCCACTGATATTCCTCGTTATCAGGTGGTGTATCCTCTTCCCCAACCAAACACCTGGCAGATTATTAAAGCGCCCAAAGCGGCAGAGAATTTCGAACTCAGTGGCCACGGCACCAAGCGGCCACCCATCTCCCGAACCATCCTGCTACCTCGTCAGCACAATGGTGTGACGTCGCTGCATTTAATTTACCGGGATGACTTTCAGCGCGGACAGGTGATGGGCCTGACTATGCACAACATTATTGATGCAAACTGGGAATCGCATGTCCTGCACCCACAAAATGTCGGTGCCTGGGAGCCCAGTATTGACCCAACGCAGTGGATACAGCATGGTAGGGCTGATCTACTACTCCAACGCGTCGAGCAACGAGACGGCAACGATGCCGAAAGCGCGCAAGTTGCGCCCAGTCACATTGGCGTGCTGAGCTGGCAAGCCAGCTTGCAATAATTATAAGGAAATCACTATGCCTAAACTGCTTCGCCCACTCCTGTTCACATTGGGAATGTCTGCTTTGTTTACTCAAGCCGCATTGCCTGATAAATCGACCTTACAAACCACGCTAACGAACATGGCCGACTGGCAAATCACTCATTTCCGGGATGATTACGGGCGCAAACATGAATGGGATAACCCTATCAATGGATGGCCTTACGCCGCCATGTACATTGGTATGGAACGTTGGGCGGATATTGCGCCAGACAAGCGCTACTATGATTTTTTACTGGGCGTTGCCGATGAAAACAAATGGGATTTAGCCAAAGCGGAATACCATGCAGACGACCAGGCTATCGGCCAGCTTTACCTTGCCCTGTACAACAAGTTTCAGTCGCCCCATATGCTCGAAAAAACCCTGAAACGCACTACGCATATTCTGGAAAACCCCAGTCAGCAACCTATGCGACTAAACAACTACAAGTACACCGAGCGCTGGACCTGGTGTGATGCATTATTTATGGCTCCGCCATTGTGGGCGAAACTCGCTAATATCACGGGAAATAAACAATACCGTGATTACATGTTTGCGGAATATGTTGCCA
>NZ_CFIDRX010000173.1:278-9036 GCF_984433645.1 Marisediminitalea sp. | reverse complement strand
ATTTAGCTGAACTGAAGGGCAAACTGGAAGAGTTAAAGCCCGATGTAGATTTTCTGACTGATGCTGAAGCTCAGGACTATCACCAAAGTCTATTAATCACTCAAGACAAAATCAAAGAGGACAACACTGTTAACCGTAAGCTACCTGAAGAAATTTGAGGAGTTCCCCAAACTCAACATTCGGACAACTTCACGGCTGCCTGATGAGCCTAGAAGGTGATTCACGAGTGTGAACGTTCACAAATTTAGCTAATATCGGGATGGTCGTGAATTCTGTGTATTGCCTTGAAGTTTGACTTTAAGGTTTGCTGTAAGTCTCGCCAGATAAGGCGTTGGGGCTCTTCATCATTAACGGGGGACACCCGCATTCATTAAACTGATTTTGCGAAGAATCATTTAATGGAGAGTGCAGATGTCCCACGCAGGAGCCATTTTAGGCATAACTGAATTAGAAATTGAACAGATTAATCGTAACGACCACATTGAGGTTTGGGCTAAGCCGAGTACCAGACCAGCATGTAAACACTGCAATGCCAGGCAATTAAGGGTTAAGGCGACTCATCATCGAACGGTAAAACATACCCGACAAGGCAATCAGGTGCTGACGTTGCACCTCAAGGTGCCGAAGTATCATTGTCGAGCCTGTTATCGCTATTTTAGGCATCCATTTGTCGGTATCCGCCCTCGCTACCGGGCCTCTGAGTGTTATCGTCTGGAAGTGTTTGAAGCCCATCATGGCGGCGTGACACAGCGCAAACTGTCACGCACACACAGGATTAGTGCGACGACGGTCGAACGGTGGTATCAGTCGCACATTAATCAAAAATACAAAGAGATTGTAAGTCGTCCTTGCCCACAGATGCTGGGGATTGATGAGCATTTCTTTACACGTAAAAAGGGCTATGCCACTACTTTTGTGGATTTGAAGAACCACAATGTGTTCGACGTAAAGCTCGGACGTTCAGAGCTCAGCTTACGCCAGTACCTGCGGCGTTTACCTGGTAAAGAGAACGTCACCCTAATTGCGATGGATTTATCAGAAACCTACCGCAATATCGCAAAGCGTTACTTCCCCAATGCATTGATAGTGGCTGACCGCTTTCACGTGGTCAGGCTTATCAATCATCACTTTTTAAAAGCCTGGCAGCAGCATCACCCTGAGGGCCGACGTAACCGAGGTTTATTAAGTTTAATGCGGCGACATCAGTGGCGCTTGAGCAACGACAACCTGGCGAACTTAATGGCTTACCTAAAAGATTACCCGGTACTTCGAGCACTGTACGGCATCAAACAAGAGCTCATGCGCTACATATTGTTAAAGACAGTGAATGAAAAGCGAATGGCCAGAAAGCTTCCTAAGTTCTTATCGTTAATTGAAAAGCTCCAACATAGCCCGCTTCAAGCACTGGCTAAAACACTAACATCCTGGTTAGAGCCAATTGTTGCGATGTGGCGGTTTACCCGAAATAACGGCATCACAGAAGGCTTCCACAACAAAATGGAAATGATATCGAGAAGCGCGTATGGTTTTAGAAACTTCGAGAATTACAGAATTAGAGTAATGACCCATTGTGGATGGGATGGAATAATTAATAGAACAAGATGAATGCTGATCCCCCGTTTATGGGGTAGAGCCGGCGTTGGGTGTCACTTTAAAAGAGAGAAGTTGGTCGGTGTGAGAGGATTTGAACCTCCGACCCCTGACACCCCATGACAGTGCGCTACCAGGCTGCGCTACACACCGACCGAAAGAGTCGACAAGTGTACTTATTTTTAATGTGATTGCAACGCATAAATCTGGCTAATGAATTGATTGTTGGATAAATGTGCAACCAAATGTACTTTTCTCAGATTACGACGAAAAACGGCCGGGAAATCCGGCCGTTTACGTTTCTATAGAGATGCTTTATGTATCTGCGTTTTAAATTTCGTTTAATACGGAATTCGATTGTGAGCCCGGCTCTTCCACCGCAATGGGGACGAGACAGAGAAAGAGTCCCGGCTCACGAAACCTTATTGCAAATTACAACGCCTTGAATCGCACTGCGGCTCCACCGGCTGCCGACAAAAATAACTTGAGGCTGTCAGCACTGGTGACCTTTTGTTTCACAATCTCTATTTCGTACGGGTTAGTCTGCCAGTCCGTTCTTTTAGCATCTCTGTAAATTTGCGCTTCAAAAGTCTTACCCGGTTCCAGGAAATCCAGCTTAACGTTTACCGTGCGCGGATCTTCGTTAGTAATGGCACCTAAATACCAGTCGTTACCAGAATAATGGCGGTGCTGCTTCTCTTTACGCGCAATCACCACAAAATCCCCCACTTCACCTTGCAGCGCTATGCTCTTTTCCCAGTCGGTGGGCACGTCTTTAATAAACTGGAATGGCGCAGGCTTGGCTTCGTAGTTTTCTGGCAAATCTGCGGCCATTTGAATAGGACTGTAAATCACTACGTACTCGGCTAACTGCTTGGCAATCGTTGTATGAGGCCGCATGTATTTAGTACGACCATGTTCTTCCGTCCCTCCCTGAATGGGCGGGTAATCCAGATCAAATATGCCCGGGGTAAAGTCCATAGGGCCAGAAAGCATACGAGTGAACGCCAGCATAGGAACATGTTCTGCCGGGTTTGGCGATTGCCAGCCTGAGTTATATTCCTGCCCTCTGGCACTTTCACGGGCGATCCAGTTTGGATAGGTGCGCCGCAATCCGGTGTCTTTTACCGACTCATGCGTGTTAATGCTGATCTTGTACTTAGCCGCCGTGTTCACGTTATGAATAAAGTGATTCACCACAGGCTGGCTGTCGGTATATTCAAACCGTTTAATGCCATCATCAGTGGTACGTTTCAGGCTTTGGCCGTGTGCTACGTAACCGGTTTTGATTTGCTCAACGCCCAATTTTTCGTACAGGGCGAAACCATCTTCCATCTGGTTTTCGTAGTTAGTAATGCCGCCTGAGGTTTCATGATGGCCAATTAACTTCACACCTTTACTTTTGCCGTACTCAGTGACTTTTTCTATGTCGAAGTCGGGGTAACTCTCGGTAAAAGAAAACAGCTCTGAGTTTTGGATCCAGTCGCCGTCCCAGCCAACATTCCAGCCTTCAACCAGCACACCATCAAAACCGTGTTTTGCCGCAAAGTCCATGTACTTCATGGTGTTTTCAGTGGTAGCACCGTGCTTTTTACCTGAACCCCAGGTGTATTTCTGGATATGCATGCCCCACCAAATCCCAATGTATTTTCCCGGCGTGATCCAATCTACGTCACCCAGTTTGTTCGGTTCGTTTAAATTGAGCGTAAGATAAGAATTAATAAGACCTGCGGCATTCGGTGCAATTTGCACAGTACGCCATGGCGTAGTGAAACTTCCTGCTTTGCGTACTTTTGCGCCATCGGCGCGCGGTGCTAAGTCAGCCTCGAAGCGGCCCAAATTCATGCGATTCAAACTCATGCCGGCATAATCCACCAGCGCGGCCTCGTGAATAGCCAAATGTACGCCGTTGGCCAGTTTAATGGTCATGGGCGTACTGGCTTTATCGACGTCCTGCAGACGGGTTTCACGATACAGGTATTCCTGACGCTCATAGCCCTGACCTGGGATCCAATATGCGGTAGAGGTGTGTGAATCAACAATAGAAAACTCGGTCATTTCACGGGTAATAGTACGCGGACCATCGGCATCCACGTGATAACGGAAACCTATGCCATCGTCGAATACGCGCACCTGAACCTTAAACGCATTATCCGTATCGCCGTTTTCACTGAAATTGACTACCAACTCGTTATAGTAATTATTGATTAGACGCTGCTCGCCCCAGGGTTGCTCCCAGGTTTCATTGGCGCTATCGCGGCTGACTTCTTTTAATGACAGCTGCTTGTAAATGGGTTTTGCGTCGGCAAAAGAAAAGCCCAACCGTCCGGGGCGCATCAGTTCCTCGCCATTATAGGTAACAGCGTATTGAGCAAAGCCACTGTCATCGGAAAAGGTAAACTGAATCGATTTATCGGGCGACGTAACCGACAACTCAGCAGCGGACACCCCTCCGCTAACCAGGCAGCCTAAAAGCAATAATGCACGCATAGGTTTCTCTTAATAGTTTAAGTAGACGTTGCATAACACCCTAGAACACTTAATCGATTAAGTAAAGAAAATAGCGCATCAAATAAACATTATTTTAACAAAAGGAGTGATGGGTCATTCGTTAAGAAAAGTAAAATTCATTTAGGAATTAGAGAGATAAGCAATAGAGCTTGCTGCTTTTGCAGAGCACAAAAGCAGCAATTTTCCTGTGGCGTAAAAACGTCAGAAATGTCGTTTAAGACTGAGAGTCTGAGCTAATACGGCTGGCGACTGCACCAGCCTGCCCTTTGTATTTTGCATCTACGCGGGCGTTGTAAGGTTTTTCCGCCGGTCGACTGAGCACTTCAAAACTCAATGCACCAATTTTCATCATGGGGCGCAGCGCTAATGGCAGCTTTCCGCTGTTATAGAATTCCAGCACTATATTGCCAGACCAACCGGGATCAATACGGTGGGCGGTTACGTGCACCATTAAGCCCAGTCGCGCCAGCGAAGATCGGCCGTCTAACCAACCCACTATGTTGTCTGGCAAGGTTACCGATTCATGCGTAATGGCCAGCGCCAGTTCACCGGGGTGCAAGAAGAATGCTTTGCCTTCTGGCAACACAATCTCATCACTCATTACCGACTCCAGCGCTGCCTGTACCTCGGCTTTCGGGCCGCTCAGGTCAATGTAAGGCGCAGCGTGATCTTCAAACACGCGAAATTTATTACCCAGGCGCATGTCTACCGTTACACCACTGATGTGCTCGTAGCCCGGCTGGGGATCAATGATGATTTTGCCAGACTGCAAATGGTCGTAAATGTCACGGTCGCTTAATCGCATAGAATGTCTCTGTATTGGCTTAGAATGGCGTTAACAATAAACGGCAAAGATTGTTTAGGGGCGTATTATGCGGTGGTCATAGCTGGCAATCAATCTGAATTGCAGCGAAACTGCCCTGCCCCTGCTTTTTAGTTATCTACCGGATTAAATACAATGGGATCGCCTTTGATATGCTTCGCGCCATGCTGCGATTCGGGCACGGTCAGCGCCAATTGCATGGATACAGCTCTGGCCATATCACGGTAAGCGTCAGACAACACATGATCTGGCTCACTTACCAGCAGCGGCTTGCCGTTGCCCGCATGTTCGCGAATGGTTGTATTCAGGGGTAATGCGCCAAGTAGAGGTAATCCGTAACGTTCAGCCAGTGCCTGCCCGCCATCTTTGGCAAAGATATAGTCTTTATGGCCACACGCGGTGCACTGGTAGTAACTCATGTTTTCAACCAGACCCAACACAGGAATGTTCACTTTGTTAAACATCGCAATGCCTTTTTGGGCATCGGCCAATGCCAGATCCTGAGGCGTTGTTACCACAACGGCAGCAGTTAACGGCACTTGCTGGGCCATGGTGAGCTGCACGTCGCCGGTACCCGGTGGCATATCTACAATCAAATAATCCAGCACTGGCCATAGAGTTTCATTTATCAACTGCGCGAGTGCTTTACTGGCCATGGGGCCTCGCCAAATCGCAGCATCTTCAGCGGGTACCAAATAACCAATTGAATTGGCGACCAAGCCATGAGCCTTTAGCGGTTGCATATGCTTGTTATCAGCTGTTTGCGGCCGTTCCGTAGTATTTCCCAGCATAATTGGCACAGATGGGCCATAGATATCCGCATCCAGAATACCCACTGTCGCGCCTTCCTGAAGCAGCGCGCTGGCCAGATTAATACTGGTGGTGGACTTTCCTACCCCGCCTTTGCCAGAAGCTACAGCGATAATGTTTCGCACGTTGGTAACCGGTGGTTTTAACGTTTGCCCACTTTGAATGGACTGGGTCAGGGTTACCGACACTCCGATGTATTTCTCAGTGCTTTTCTCGTTGTTCAATGCTTGCTGCAAAAACGCTTCAATTGCCGGCCACTGGGTTTTACACACAAACGGAAACGTGACAGTAACCTGTTTGTCATTTAACGCACACCAACGTATCGCATCAGTGGCTTCAACGGAAAAATAGCTGGCCAGTTTTTCGGCAATAAATTGAATAACTGCGTCAGGTTTTTTAGCTCGACCGGAAAAAAACATGGATTACCTGCAAATTTAAAGGTTTTACAACATTACTTAATGCAAAAAAAGCGCATTTCCGCTAGTATTTGCGCCATTTCCATTAGCTTAAAAGCCGAACAATAATAGTCTATGTCAGAACAGAGTCAGCTTCCCCAAGGCAAGCGCCGTATATTGGTAACCAGTGCGTTACCTTACGCCAATGGTTCCATTCACCTGGGCCATTTACTTGAGCATATCCAAACCGATATCTGGACGCGTTTCCAGCGCCTGCGCGGACACGAATGTTACAGTGTTTGTGCCGACGATGCACACGGTACGCCGGTAATGTTAAAAGCCCAGGAATTGGGAATTACACCGGAAGAAATGGTGGCTCAAACTCGCGCAGAACACCATCAGGACCTGCTCGACTTCCATATTGATTACAACAACTATTATGTTACGCATTCACCGGAAAATCAGCATTATTGCGAAGAGATTTACCGTCGTTTGGATGCCGCGGGCTACATTAGCAAGCGTACCATTAACCAGTTGTTCGATCCGGAAAAAAACATGTTCTTGCCGGACCGCTTCGTTAAAGGTACCTGCCCGAGCTGTAATGCAGAAGATCAAAACGGCGACAGCTGTGATGTATGTGGTGCAACTTACAGCCCGACTGAAATGAAAAACCCACGTTCAGTGGTATCAGGTGCAACACCAATTCTGAAAGAGTCTGAGCACTTCTTCTTCGACCTGCCTCAGTTCGAAGGTATGCTGAAAGACTGGATCCGTTCGGGTGCCATTCAGGAAGAAATGGCCAACAAGCTGCAGGAATGGTTTGAAGATGGCTTGCAACAATGGGACATCAGCCGTGATGCCCCCTACTTTGGTTTCGAAATTCCCGGCGCGCCTAACAAGTTCTTCTACGTTTGGGTAGACGCACCGGTTGGCTACATGGCCAGCTTTAAAAATTTCTGTGACAACAACAACGTCGATTTCGATAGCTTCTGGAACAAAGACTCAGACGCTGAGCTTTACCACTTCATTGGTAAAGACATCACGTATTTCCACTGCCTGTTCTGGCCTGCGATGCTGGAAGGTGCGGGTTACCGCAAGCCTAGTGGCGTAAATATTCACGGCTTCGTAACTGTTAACGGCGCCAAGATGTCAAAGTCTCGCGGTACGTTCATTAAAGGCCGCACCTACCTTGACCACCTGAACCCGGAATACCTGCGCTATTATTTTGCGTCTAAGCTGGGTGACGGCGTAACCGATATCGACCTGAACTTTGAAGATTTCGCGCAAAAGGTGAATTCTGACCTGGTAGGCAAAGTAGTGAATATTGCCAGTCGCTGTGCGAGCTTTATTACCAAGCGTTTCGACGGCACGCTATCGGACAACGTGCTTGAACCTGAGTTGGTTGCTCAGTTCCAAAACGCGGCTGAGCCTATTGCTGCGCTATTTGAAAAGCGCAAATATCACCAAGCCATACGCGAAATTATGGCGTTGGCAGACAAAGCTAACCAGTTTATCGACACCAACGCGCCTTGGGTAACTATTAAAGACGAAACCAAGCAGCAGTTTACTCATGACGTGTGTTCATTGGGCATCAACCTGTTCCGTATTTTGGTCACCTACCTGAAGCCGGTATTGCCTGTACTCGCTGAAAAAGCAGAAGCCTTCCTGAACGACGAACTAACCTGGGAAAGCAGCCAGTCAGTACTAACCGGTCATGCCATTAACAAGTTCAAGCCAATGATGCAGCGTGTCGAAATGGACAAAATTGAAGCGATGGTTGAAGCATCAAAAGAAAGCCTGGTGGCTAAGCCGAAAATCGATCCGAACAGCCCCTTGGCGAAAGATCCAATCAGTGAAACCATTTCTTTCGACGACTTCGCGAAAGTTGACTTGCGTATCGCGCGCATCGCCAACGCAGAGCACGTCGAGAAAGCCGACAAGCTGTTACGACTAGAGCTGGATTTAGGTGGCGAAACCCGTCAGGTATTTGCTGGCATCAAATCAGCGTATGCGCCGGAAGACCTGATTGGCAAACACACCGTTATGGTTGCCAACCTGGCACCGCGCAAGATGCGCTTTGGTATGTCTGAAGGCATGGTACTTGCCGCCGGCCCTGGTGGCAAAGAGCTTTACATTCTTGAGCCAAATGAAGGCGCTCAGCCTGGTATGCGGGTTAAATAATGTGTCCCTCGGTTTTCTCTGAGGACCACTGAACAACTTACCTTTCTTAAAAATCCCCGGCCATGCGCCGGGATTTTTTTATGCAGTTCACGGATTTTCCTACGTCTTCGGGTGTTTCCTTAGTTCCCCGCCTTCGCGGGGATGATATTAAGGAGGAAGCGGGAATGATGGCTGTAATGGGTTGGGGTGACGGATGTATCTGGCATGGGTGACGGTTATCGGAGGAACCTACATCAATCGTCGTCCCGGCCTTGCGCCGGGAACTTTTGATACAACCCCCGGATTTTCTTACACCTTCGGGGGTTTCCATAGTTCCCCGCCTTCGGGGGGATGACAGTTATAGAGGGGAACCTTCATCAATCGTCGTCCCGGCCATGTGCCGGAAACTTTTGATACCACCCACGGATTTTCCTACACCTTCGGGTATTTCCTTAGTTCCCCGCCTTCG
>NZ_CFIDRX010000173.1:0-178 GCF_984433645.1 Marisediminitalea sp. | reverse complement strand
CGGGGATGACGGTAAGGAGGAAGCGGGAGTGTCGGTTATTGGGGAAGCCTACATCTATCGTCGTCCCGGCCTTGTGCCGGGAACTTTTGATACAACCCACGGATTTTCTTACACCTTCGGATGTTTCCTTAGTTCCCCGCCTTCGCGGGGATGACGGTAAGGAGGAAGCGGGAGTGTC
>NZ_CFIDRX010000172.1:0-9104 GCF_984433645.1 Marisediminitalea sp. | reverse complement strand
TCTGGTGGTTACAACCTGCGGAACACTGCCGACATCAGCACGCCTGAACTTCGCGAAGCAAACGGACCGGGACCGTTCGACGAAGAAACCGTCGACAACTTCGAGGTGGGCTACAAGGGTGATACCGATTGGGGCCGTTTCAACGCCGCGGCGTTTATCATGAACATTGATGACATGCAGCGTGAAGTCAGTTTGCCTGCACCTGACGGTTCACTGATTCAAATTATCAAAAACACCGCTGAAGCCACCATTATGGGTGTGGAAGTCGATGGTATGTTCCGCATTACCGACAACCTAGTCGCTATGTTTAATTTAGGTCTTATCGACGCTGAATACAGCAAGGTTATTTATGACTTAAACGGCGATGGGGTCGTTGATCAGGATGACGAAGAACTGGAAATCCCTCGCGTACCGGAAATCACTTACAGCGTTGGGTTAACCCATGACATGGAAGTGAGTGACTGGGGCCTGTTAACCAGCCGGGTGAATTACTCTTATCGCGATAAGACGTATTACACCGACAACAACCTGGGCTATATCGACGATCAGAAGATTCTGAACGCGGGCATTGATCTTCAAAACGAAGATGGCACCTGGGTAGTGAGCCTGTTTGGTAAAAACCTGACTAATGATGTGAAACACGGTAACGATACGCAATTAAGCTTCGGTACCTTTGCTCCTCTGACCAAAGGGCGTGAGTACGGCGTAGAGTTTACTTATCACTACTACTAGATTATTTTTTGAACATGTGTGATGAGTGGTAACACATCAGAGCCAGCCCGTGACGTACAGAGTGCATTGCGGGCTTTGTTGCGACTAAAAAATAAAAACAGGCAAAACACATGGACAGAAAATACGTTTTAACAGGATTGGGCTATGCATTGCTCGGATTACTGCTGGGTATTCACATGGCCGCAACGAAAAACCACGGTCAGCTAGTCACCCACGCACACATTATGTTGCTGGGGTTTGTCGTCAGTATGATTTACGCGATGATGCATAAATTGTGGTTAACCGACGGTAATTCAAAACTTGCCATTGCGCAGTACTGGTTGCATCAGGCAGGTACCGCCTTATTGATCATCGGGCTGTACTGCTTGTATGGTGGTATTGCTGGCGATGACGCCCTCGCACCGGTGTTAGGTATCTCGTCAATTGTCGTGTTGATATCACTGATTTTGATGAAAGTGATGTACATTAAAAGCAGCAAAAGCACAGAGTAATAAACAAAAACGGAGCCTTCAGGCTCCGTTTTGATTTTATAGCTTGTGGACTGAGTTATACGCCGATGTAGTCCATGATGCCGTCAGCCGCTTTACGGCCTTCGTCAATCGCGGTTACAACCAGATCACTACCACGAACCATGTCGCCGCCGGCGAAGATTTTCGGGTTAGATGTCTGGTAAGCAAACTTACCGTTGGCAGGTGCGCGAACACGGCCTTTTTCATCAAGGATGATACCGAAATCGCCAAACCAAGGCGCTGGGCTAGGTTGGAAACCAAATGCAATAATCACAGCGTCGGCTTCCAGTACAAACTCTGAACCTTCAACCACAACCGGGCTACGACGACCCTGTGCATCCGGTGCGCCCATTTCCGTGCGAACCAGTTTAACACCCGTGGTATTGCCCGCTTCGTCAACGGCGATGTCTAACGGCATGACGTTAAACTCGAACTGAACACCTTCTTCTTTGGCGTTAACCACTTCGCGGCGTGAACCAGGCATGCTGGCTTCGTCACGACGGTATGCACAAGTTACGCTTGCCGCGTCCTGGCGAATAGAGGTACGTACGCAGTCCATGGTGGTATCACCACCACCGAGTACGACCACTTTCTTGCCTTTCATGTCGATGAAGTCAGCCGCGTCTTTTTCCAGTCCCATTACACGGTTCGTGTTAGAGACCAGGAATGGCAGGGCATCGTATACGCCAGGCGCTGATTCGTGTTCGAATCCGCCTTTCATGTACTTGTATGTACCCATACCCAGGAAGACGGCATCGTAGTCGTCCAATAACTGCTGGAACGCAATGTCTTTACCGATTTCGGTGTTCAGTACGAACTCAACACCCATTTCAGTAAAGATCTCGCGACGCAGTTTAATCACGTCTTTTTCCAGTTTAAACGACGGAATACCGAAGGTCAGCAGGCCGCCGATTTCTTCGTACTTGTCGAACACCACTGGCTTAACACCGTTACGTACCAGGATATCTGCACACGCAAGGCCAGCAGGACCCGCACCTACGATAGCGACTTTTTTGTCTGTCCAGGTAACGCCTGACATATCCGGACGCCAGCCCATTTTAAAGGCGGTATCGGTAATGTACTTTTCGATAGACCCGATGGTCACTGCGCCGAACTCATCGTTCAGGGTACATGACCCTTCACACAGACGGTCCTGCGGACAAACGCGACCACAGACTTCAGGCAAGCTATTGGTTTTGTGCGACAACTCAGCCGCTTCCATGATCTTGCCTTCGTTAGCCAGTGCCAGCCACTGTGGAATGTAGTTGTGTACCGGACACTTCCACTCACAGTATGGGTTACCGCAGTCCAGGCAGCGGTCGGCCTGGCCTTCCGCTTGCGAAGAGGTAAGTGGATGATAGATTTCAGCAAATCCGGTTTTACGCTCCACAATGGGCTTTTTAGGCGGATCAATTCTTTCTACATCAACAAACTGATAAACATTCTTAGCCATTATCTTCTCACCTCACTATTGCGCCTGAATGCGCAGTTCTGCGCTGGAACGACTAATATGGCCCAACAGGTTTTTCACATCGCTGGTCTTCGGTTTAACCAGTTTGAACTTCGACAAGGTGCTGGCAAAGTCATGCAGCAGGCTCAACGAGAACTGGCTGCCGGTTTCTTCATAATGCTGGTTGATCAAGCCACGCAGGTGCTCGGCAAGAATAACTTTGTCGTCAATCGACAGCACTTCTACCAGCTCAGGGTTAACGCGGCGATCCAGATCACCTTCGTCGTACAGGTAAGCAAAACCACCTGTCATACCTGCGCCGAAGTTAACGCCTACCGGACCCAGCACCGCAACGATACCACCGGTCATGTATTCACAGCCGTTGTCACCAACGCCTTCCACAACGGCAATCGCGCCAGAGTTACGAACACCAAAACGCTCACCGGCACGGCCCGCTGCAAACAGCTTACCGCCAGTTGCACCATACAAACAGGTGTTACCCATGATGGCACTTTCGTGAGTGTTGAATTCCGCATTACGCGGTGGGTGAATAACCAGCTTACCGCCTGTCATGCCTTTACCCACGTAATCGTTGGCATCACCTTCGATATACATGTTCAGGCCGCCGGCATTCCACACACCAAAGCTCTGACCCGCTGTCCCTTTAAAGGTTACAGTGATAGGCATTTCTTCCATGTCGTGGTTGCCGTAATGTTTGGCAATCTCACCAGACAACAAGGCACCTACAGAGCGGTCAGTGTTGCGGATTGGGTAGCTCAGGTTAATACCACAGCCCTTAATAACGGCTTCTTTGGCGTCTTTCAGCATTTTTGCGTTCAATACACCTTTATCCAGTGGCGCATTGGTGGTTTCTGAACAGAACAGACGCGTGTGTTCACCCGCCACTGGCTTCGCCAGAATAGGGGACAAGTCCAAGCGATTCTGTTTTGCAGTAATACCGTCAACCAATGACAACAGCTCAGTGCGGCCGATCAGTTCATCGAACTTACGCACGCCCATGCTGGCCATGATTTCACGCACTTCCTGCGCAACAAACTTAAAGTAGTTCATTACCATTTCTGGCAAGCCAATAAAGTGGTCGCTACGCAGTTTTTCGTCCTGCGTTGCAACACCGGTTGCACAGTTGTTCAGGTGACAAATACGCAGGTATTTACAGCCAAGTGCAACCATTGGGCCAGTACCAAAGCCGAAGCTTTCTGCACCCATTATAGCTGCCTTAATTACGTCCAGACCGGTCTTCAATCCGCCGTCGGTTTGTACCCGTACTTTGTGGCGCAGACCATTTTCGACTAACGCTTGCTGTGTTTCAGACAGACCTAACTCAAACGGACTTCCGGCGTATTTTACTGACGTTAACGGGCTTGCACCTGTTCCGCCGTCGTAGCCAGAAACCGTGATAAGGTCGGCATAGGCTTTAGCAACACCCGTTGCAATGGTGCCTACACCGGGCTCAGATACAAGCTTCACTGAAATAAGTGCGGTTGGGTTCACTTGTTTCAGATCGAAGATCAACTGAGCTAAATCTTCAATAGAGTATATGTCGTGGTGCGGCGGTGGCGAGATCAGAGTTACACCCGGCACCGAGAAACGCAGCTGCGCGATATACTTATTGACTTTGTCACCCGGTAACTGACCACCTTCACCAGGCTTCGCACCCTGGGCAACTTTAATCTGAATTACGCTAGCGTTAACCAGGTAATGTGGTGTTACACCGAAACGACCCGATGCCACCTGTTTAATTTTAGAGTTCTTCTCTGTGTTGAAGCGCTTAGGATCTTCGCCACCTTCACCTGAGTTAGACTGTCCGCCTAACCGGTTCATTGCGATGGCCAGGGCTTCGTGCGCCTCCGGGCTTAATGCACCAATTGACATCGCCGCAGTGTCGAAACGTGGGAATAGGTTTTCCGCAGGCTCAACTTCGCTGATATCGATAGGTTGGTTAGCCGGGTTCAGCTTCATCAAATCGCGTAAATGCGACGGTGAACGCTCGTTTACCAGTTTTGCATATTCCTGATAATCTTCGTATTTACCCGTAACAACAGCCGTCTGCAGCGTTTTCACTACATCCGGGTTGTAGGCGTGGTATTCACCATCGTGTACGTATTTCAGCAAACCACCGTGTGAGATTTTCTTCCGTTTTAACCAGGCAATGCGTGACAGGTTAATAACGTCTTGTTGGAAATCATCGAAGTTGGCACCTTCAAGGCGTGAGGTGACACCCTTGAAGCACAGCTCCATGACTTCCTGGCTGATACCGATGGCCTCGAACAGTTTCGAGCTACGGTAGCTGGCCACGGTGCTGATACCCATTTTGGACATGATCTTGTAAAGGCCTTTGTTGATGCCTTTGCGGTAGTTCAGCATGGCTTGCATGGCTGAAATGTCCAGGTCACCTTTTTCACATAGCTGTTCAATGGTCTCATAGGCCAGGAACGGATAAATCGCCGTTGCGCCTAAGCCAATCAACACAGCAAAGTGATGCGGGTCACGGGCAGATGCCGTTTCTACTACAATGTTCGCGTCACAGCGCAGTTGGTTGTCAACTAAACGACGGTGAACTGCACCGGTCGCCATGGCAGCAGGAATAGGTAAACGGTTTGGCTTGATGTTGCGATCTGACAGGATCACAAAGGCCGCACGTTTTTGTTTAACCAGGTACTCTACTTCATTACAGATACGCTCGATGGCTTTCTTCAGGCCTTCTTCTGCAGTGTATTGCAGGTCGATGATCTCTGAGTAGTAGTTTTCAGGGTTAAATTCACGCAGCTGTTTAAGGTCGGTATACATTAGTACCGGTGATTCAAACAGGACGCGGTCAGCGTAACCACTGGTTTCGCTGAATACGTTTTGCTCACGGCCAACGCAAGTCGCCAGAGACATAACGTGGTTTTCACGCAATGGATCGATAGGCGGGTTGGTTACCTGAGCAAACTGCTGACGAAAATAGTCATACAGGGTACGGTGTTTTGAAGACAGCACGGCCATTGGGGTATCGTCACCCATTGAACCAACGGCTTCCTGACCGTCTTTACCCAGTACTTTGATAACCTGATGAATTTCTTCGTAGCTGTAGTTGAACAGCTTGTGATAGACCGCCATGGTGTCGTCGTCAAAGACGCGCTGACCGATTAGCGATGCATCCAGTTTTTCGATAGGCGTTAAACGACGGATGTGTTTTTCCAGCCACTCATGGTAAGGGTGACGTTCTTTCAGATCATCGTCGATTTCAGTTGAGCGCCAGATTTTACCTGTGTAGGTATCTACAGCAAGCATTTCACCCGGGCCAACACGGCCTTTTTCCAGTACGTCTTCTGGTTCGTAATCCCAGATACCCACTTCTGAAGCCAGGGTAATAAATCCGTTTTTGGTGACGACGTAACGAGCTGGACGTAAACCGTTACGGTCCAGGTTACAGGCTACGTGACGACCGTTGGTCATTACGATACCCGCAGGACCATCCCAAGGTTCCATGTGCATTGAGTTAAACTCGTAGAATGCACGCAGTTTAGGATCCATGGTGTCGTTGTTCTGATAGGCTGGTGGAACCAGTAAACGCATGGCGCGGAATAAATCCATACCGCCAGCCAGGAACAGTTCCAGCATGTTATCAAGTGATGAGGAGTCAGACCCTTCTGTATTTACGAATGGGGCTGCTTCTTTCAAATCAGGGATCAGTGGCGTAGCAAACTTACCGGTACGCGCCATGGCCCAGTCACGGTTACCTTTAATCGTATTGATTTCACCGTTGTGCGCCAGGAAGCGGAATGGTTGTGCCAATGGCCATTTAGGTAACGTGTTGGTAGAGAAGCGTTGGTGGAATACGCAGATGGCGCTTTTCAGCTTCTCGTCGGCCAGGTCTTTATAAAAGGCCGGCAGGTCACGAGGCATGACCAGGCCTTTATAAATAGTTACCAGACCAGATAAACAGGCAACGTAAAATTCGCTGTCTTGTTCCAGACGTTTTTCAGCACGGCGACGCACCATATAAAGGCGGCGTTCAAGGTCGCGCTTACGCCAGCCTGCCGGCGCATTTACGAAAACTTGTTCGATTTGCGGCACGCCGGTCAGAGCCAGTTCGCCCAGCACGTCGTGGTTTACCGGCACTTCGCGCCAGCCCACTACGGTCAGAGTCTCTTTTTCCAGCTCTTCGTTTAATACGTCACGCGCTGCTTGCGCTAATGTCTCGTCCTGATTGAGGAAAATCATACCAACTGCGTATTTTTTGCTGAGCTTCCAACCGTGTTGCTCTGCAACGTGTTGGAAAAACGCATCCGGCTTTTGTAATAATAAGCCGCAGCCGTCGCCTGTTTTACCGTCAGCAGCGATACCGCCACGGTGTTGCATGCGATCAAGGCCTTCAATAGCAGTTGTTACCAGTGTGTGGCTGGCTTCGCCTGTTGTGTGGGCAATCAAACCGAATCCACAGTTATCCCGTGAATCGTTGGGATTATATAAACTCATCTCTTAACTCCTTCAACCTTTGACTGGGCAAGGTATGCGCTGTGTTTTGTGACCAGAGTCGGCCTCACAGCTGCGTTACAACGCGTTGTTTAGTGACTGAAAATAAAAGAAAAATCAGTCTGCGCTGGGTTTGTCGTTAATTATTATTGTGGATACCAGTCGTGTACCGCATTTTTATGCACTATTGCCTAGCGGGCCGTACAACATACCGGCATTGCCGATTAAAATCAATCGGAATGTGAGCGATAGCACAGCTGAAATCGTATACCATCTTTATTCTTATTAATTTTCAGCAATTTATGCTCAATTGGTGCCAATAAAAAAACGCATATTTTTTTTGAAATGAGGCTGAGTTAGCTGCGAATATGGCCAGTCTAATTAAACTTAAGTTGCATAAATAGTCATCTATGGTGGGTAAATACCCAAATAGCATGATTGCGTTTGAATCTTTATCCTGTTTGCGCGGTAGGCATGGAGTTGGGTAATTTTTGACGCGCGAACGGCAATCAACGATTTATTGACGCTATTTTACCCTGTTTTTAGAAAATTGTAATGTTTTCGTTTTGCCTTCGCTTCCCTGAGTTATTTTCCTGTCCGGCAAGGTCTGATAGGATGGCTGCAAATTATTTCGGTATAGTATTGTTATGCATCAGGAAACGCCCAACGATTCATGGGCCATTCGATTCGCACAGTTTGTGCAGCGTTTTGGCACTATTAAGCTCAGTGTGTTGTTTGTGATTTTAACGTTGGGATTTACCGTAGGTGGGTCATACGTTATTCGACTCAGTCTCGGCAGTGAGGTTGAGCCCGATGACTTTATCAGCGCTGTGATCCTCACCATGTTATCTGCCCCCTGGGTGCTCTACTTCTTTAGTGAGCTGGTAAAACAGCTTGAGAGTTCTCGCACTAATCTGAAAGAAGTCGTGAGCCAGTTAGAGCACCTTCGGGAAGAAGATGTGTTCCTGAACCGCGAGCTGCAAAACAATATCCGTCAGCTGAATCACGAAATTGAGCAGCGCAAGCATGCTCAGGAAGAGCGTGAAACTGTCTTTAAAGAACTGGAAAAAGAAATTCAGGACAAGTCAGAGCAAGAAGCCCAGGCCCGTCATTTATCAACGCTGTTGCGGTCGATTATCGATGCCTCTCCCGACTTAATTTATTATCGCAATGAAGAAGGTCGCTTTGCAGGCTGTAACCGGGTTGCCGAGCAGATGACTGGCAAGACTGAGAAGCAATTGCTGGGATTAACGCCTCACGACGTTTACGAAGAAGATTTAGCCCGTCAGGTGGTGGCCAGCGATCACGAGGTGCTGGAAGCTAACGCCAGTATTACCGAGGAACTCTGGTTACGCTTTGCCGATGGTCGCCGTCGTTACTTTGAAATGCGCAAAGTCCCGTTCTTTGATCAAGATGGTAATCGGTTGGGGCTATTGGCGTTTGGGCGTGACATGACCGAGCGTAAGCAGGCTGAAAACGCAGCTGCCAAGGCCAGTAACGACAAGACCCGCTTTATTGCCACCATTAGCCATGAATTAAGAACCCCGCTCAACGGTATTGTTGGCCTTAGCCGTATGTTACGTGACACCGAGTTGACTCAGGAGCAGTGGGGTTGGGTGAGTACGATATACGCCAGCGCCATTACGCTGGGGAATATCTTCAACGACATTATCGACATGGACAAGCTTGAGCGCGACAAGCTGGAGCTGTCACTGAAAACGGTGTCGCTGCGCGACTTTACCGAAGAACTCAGTTCTATTATTCGCTTGTTGGCGGCAGACAAGTCGTTGGAGCTGATCACCAATATTAATGACCCGCTACCAAAACTGGTTGAAGTAGACGGCACGCGTCTGCGCCAGATTCTATGGAATATTTTGTTTAACGCGGTGAAGTTTACCCAGAAAGGGCACGTTACCCTGACGGTGTCGGCGTCG
>NZ_CFIDRX010000171.1:0-9148 GCF_984433645.1 Marisediminitalea sp. | reverse complement strand
GAATTCAAATTTAAGAAATTCAAGGATGATTTTGGAAAACGGACATAACAAACCACTCAAGGCTCTCGCTTCGCTCGCTGGGACGCAAGCTCGCACGGCCGCTTCGCTATTGTGCCCTACGTGCCAGCGCCCGTTGTTGGGCCGTTAGGTGCTGATGTAGATTCACATGATTTTTCAAAGTAAAGAAGCAAAACGATTCTTGTTCTCAGTAGTATCTTATGGAGCTTTTTGGCTTATCGTAATCTAGGCTTTTTATGCTTATTTGTTTTTATCGCTGCTTTCATTTTTAGAAGAAATCAAAAAACTAAAGTTATCGCCTGGTTTGTATTCATTGTTTCGACGCCTTATCCCTTTAGACTTCACGTTTATCGACTTGAATGGACCACCAATAATTGTGCACTATGTAATGGGCTTTCCCACAGAAGAGGCATTTACAGCTGCTGAACGCGGCGAACTAGTGTTGGGTAGTTGTATGGTTAGTGGCTTTGAGCCAAAAAAAGTTGTAGTGTGGTAATGGCACAAGTACTTAACAAAAAAATTATGTCGCCCGCGGGGCGGCTTCGCCATTATACCCTGCGTGCTTGCGCCCGTTAGTGAAAATTTAGCTCTACACAAGGATGATTGCAGTGCAAACGATGGAAATTGCATTTCTGTCTACAATACTTCTATTTCCATTGTTCGATTTAGTCTTGGAAAAATATAAATGTAGAAATAAGTGTACCGAATACGTAAAAACTTCTTTCATGTTGTGGGCTGTCACTGGATTCTTATTTTTTTGCTTTTTAAATGGTGTCTTAAAAATAGAACCTCCACAATACCTACCGTCTACTACTTGGAAAGGTTATTTGGCGCTCTTTATGTTTGCGGTGTTTATTGCATATATGAAATATGTGCTTTATTCAATCAATAAAGATAAAAGTGTCAGACTTCAGGTTTTAAACGCATTTGAAGACGGTGGCGAGTCATTTGTAGAAATACTGCCATCATCACGTAAAGAGTTTTTATTTTTTACATTGCTGGTCTCATTTAGTGCTGGTGTGTGCGAAGAGCTTATTTTCCGTTGGTATTTGTTTAGCTTCATTGAGCAACATACAGGCGGGCTAGTTGCCGTTATTGGTAGTAGCATCATTTTCGGCTTTTGGCATATATATCTTGGTTGGAAGCATGTCATAAAAACAGCTGTTGTGGGTGTTTTGCTATGCGGTATATATTTGTATTTCGAAAGTATTGTTGTTGCTATATTGGCGCACATATTTATGGATGTGTACTCGGGGTCAGTCGCATTTATCGCAAGGAAGGCGCAAGGTGCTGAGCTAACAAGCGCTTAAACTCGCTCGCAAACTTGCTGGGACAAATACACGTAGGCTCAGTCGCTTCGTTCTAATTTTAGCCTACGTGCATTTGCCCCTTATTTAGGTGTTAGGCATCAGAGTGAATAACGACGGTTTAATGAAAGTGCATGTTTCTCTTCCAAACCATTGGATGATTGGTGGGGAATCGATGTGGGCCGAGCCTCTCGGTAATAATATCTATCGTTTAGAAAACGTCCCATTTTTCTCTTATTCACTCAATTTTAAAGATGAGGTTGAAGCTAAACCCGACGAAGACGGAATCTTGGAAATTGAGAAGGTGGTTAAAAGAAGTGGCAATAGCACCCTTAGAATTATTTTCGACAAAAAAGTAACTAGGGAACAACAAGAAAAATACATCAAAATAATTCGTGAATTAGATTGTTCACTGGAACGTTGGGACAATACTTATTTAGCAATTAATGTCAGAGCTTCTGCATGCTATACCAGTGTTTTAAATCGATTAGACCAATGGAATGAACAAGACATAATTGCTCTGGAAACATGCGAAGAGCAAATGCCAGGCTCTTTTGATGCAGCGGTTGACGAAGATGTCTAACAAAGCGCTCAAGAGGGACACAAACATGGCGCTCCATAGGTGTATAGCGCCATGTTTTTTTCTGTTTATGCGCAGGCATCACTACTTATTCAAGCTAAGGCTTTGATGAAGTTGCTGCAGTGGGTTCTATTGTTCCCGATTGGCCTGCTAGCGATTATTGGTAGTGTTGAGTTTTAATTCGAGAAGAGTTCCATTTTTAAAGATCTCGCCAGGAAGAGGTGATTCAATGGACGTTGAAATTTTGTATGTTGTGATGGCAATTCTATTTATTTTGAATACAAGCGTTTCTGTATTCTTAATGAAACGTGATGATTTGGATACTTTCCAGAAAGGCGCTCAAATGTTACTGGTTTGGCTGGTTCCGTTTCTGGCAGCCATAGGCGTGTGGCTGCTCAACAGGAGCCAGGATATACAAGTTACTCGAGACAAAACCTTTGGCGGTGGTGTATCTGACAGTATTGGCCCTGGTGCTGAATAATCGCCAGAGGTTCAACATACGAGCTTCCTTCCGAAGACTCACAGGCTGGATGGCTTCAACAGTATTCAGCAGACTCTACATACCTGGGGGGGCTGGACCAATTATTCCAATCCTCAATGCGCGATGCCTGTTGTTAAACAAGGTTCTACTCGATTACGAGCCTGTTCTGCTTAGTTTCCGTCACAAAATCAACTGGTTTATGTATTAATATCAGTGCATTATGAATAGCCAAAATATCTAAAATGCCTGCGAACAGGACGTTTTTGACATGGAGTCTAGTATTGTGAGTAGTAAATCAGCGGCGGTATCACCCTTGGACAACCGCTTTTTTGGGGTCTTTGCCCTTGTCATCACCGTTGTGGTTTTCGGCGGTTTTGCGCTTAACTGGACAAATAACCCCAACAACATTGCCAGAATATCGCTATGGACAGGTCTACACGGCGCAATGAGTGCGGCCTGGTATGTATTACTGCTCAATCAAACCCGCTTATCTGCTGCCGGCAAGTACGCCAGTCATAAAATCATCGGCACACTGAGCGTGATTTTGGTTATTGGAATATTGATCACCGGTCCGGTTATGGCCATTGAATTTTATCACCGGATGGCGGGTTTTGGCGTGTTTGGCGTCGACGACGCTCAGGCCAGGCTAAGGGCTGGCAGCTTTCTTGGTGGCGCTTTTCTTCAATGGACGCTATTCGCCGTGCTTTATGTGTTGGGTGTGTTATCTGTCAAACAGCCTGCCCACCACAAGCGGTTTATGATTGCAGCGGCTATTCAAATGATGCCCGAAGGCCTTAATCGAGCAGTTCATTTACTCTCGTTGCCCGGGTATTCCATGTTTGTAATTATGTTTATGGTTTATGCGACCTTAATGATGTACGACTGGAAAACAACCAAGCGGTTGCATGGCAGCACGTTGTTGTCGTTTGCTTTGTTTTGCTTGTTAGCACTTGCAATGCACACTGTATTTAAATGGCAGACATGGGCTGACTGGATAGTGCCTGTTGTTCACGGGCAGTAACGCAAGCGATTGGTATGTTTCATTCTGAAGTCCAATGCGTGACGGCTAGGGCAGGAGGCCGAGAATGACGAGTACAGAATATTAAAAGTGCGAATACAGAGCATTTTATCTGTTGCTGGGCTGTATCGCGTTGGGTGTTTTTGCATTCATTACTGAAATGGTTTTTATTCACAGCGAATGGGCCCCCGTTGTTGGTCTCGTCAAAGGGCTCGCGCTGGGCGGGATTGGCGCATTGCTTCTAGCAGCCTATTCAGGCTTCACTTTGTTGCGGATTAAGGCAAGTTCAAGCATGCTTAAAATGGTGCTGGTTCTGTCGCTTTGTTGGTTTTTTGCCGTTGCCACAGTATTTGTTGTAAACAGCTAGTTTGCTACAAGCGGTGTTATTAACATCATAAAAATAATGGACCAGGTATGTTTACCCTCAGAGACTTTCAATTTCACGACACCCAAAGGTTGGTTGAAATCCTGAACGACAGCGACGTAACCGCTTTTCTGTCGACAAAAATTCCGCAACCTTATACCAAGGCGGATGCGCTGTGGTGGGTAGAAGAGGGCAGTAAAAGTGGTTTAATCAAAGCAATTACAGTTAACGACGAGCTGGCAGGTTGCATTGGTGTGAATCGAGGTGAGTTTGAATATGAACGCTCGGCAGAGATAGGTTACTGGCTCGCGCAAGCGCATTGGCGCAAAGGCATTATGCTGGACGCAATTGAACAGCTCGTAGAGGATGTGTTCACAAACACCAATATTGTGCGGATTTTCGCCAATGTGTTTTCACCAAACGACGCTTCAAAACAGCTGTTGCTGAAAGCAGGATTTCAGCGGGAAGGCTTGCTTAAACATGCCATTTTTAAGCAGGGGGCCTTTTATGATTGCCACCTCTTGAGTAAATTGAAAAACAGCTGAGCTGTTATGCACGATGACAAATCATGCTGAAACTTTACCGTTTATCTGAAGAGAAAAAAGAGTATTGGGAGACTTGGTCTAATGATGAGGGGTCTCATCGGGTTCACTGGGGAGAGCTCGGAACGACTGGCAAGAGTAAAGTGCTTAAAAAGAGCCTGTTTCACAATCCTCAGAAAGCGATTCAAAAGGAAATTGATGATTTAATTGCTATTGGATTCAGTGAAGTTGATCAGACGTTTACCCTAATGGTTGAGTACTCTGTAGATGGTTTTGGGACTCCTGAAGATCTTGATAAAAGAGCAAGGCTTCAGGATCGTCTAAACGAAACACTCGGGTGGACTGGTTTAGGGCACTGTGACGGCGGCAGTATTGGCAGTGATACTATGGAAGTCTGCAACTATGTGGTCGATTTTGAGATTGCAAAACGTGTTATTGAAAAAGACCTTATAGGTACAGAGTTTGAGAACTTTACTCGTATTTACGATGAAGATTTAGAATAGAAGGGCAGCTAACAATCCGCAGCTTCAGCTACCCACAAAGGTGATAACTGTAAAGGGAAGAGATGAGTTATTTTCAAGTTATGTTAGAGGGCGAAAACTTTTTTATCGAATTTGATGGTAAAGAAGAATTACTTGGCTTTATTACTACTCGATGGGTTAAAGCCTGCAATGAGGAGCAGGCCGAATTAAAGGCTGTAGAATTAATCAAAAATGATACTCATCTGCATAATTTACTGAGAAACCCAGAGAGAGAGCCAGCACCGCCAATGATTTATTTATGTGAAATGTGTAAGGTTAATTGGTTCACTTATCTTCGACGTAAACCCGGTGCTGGTTATTCGTTCTTCCCTATGAAGCGAGAGTAAAATATAACCCTATGATGGGCTGCTGAAACGCGTCAACGTAAAAAGTCGTACAGGATTTTAATGAACATAGTATTAGTAAGGCATGGAAGGCCGACTGGCGCTGAAAATCAGAAAGTGAATAGCGCCGGTTTCGTGCGCTGGGTAAAGCGTTACAACCATTCATTGGTTGACGAGAGCAGCAAGCCTGATTTGAGCGTATTTCACCACTATCAACACTACTATGCTGTTGCCAGTGATCTTCCCAGAGCGGTGCACAGCTGCGAGATTGCTTTAGACCGGTCGCCCTCACTGCAGTCGTCGCAATTTCGTGAAATGGACATCCCCCGGTATAAGTTGCCTTTCAAGCTGAATGCATGGACCTGGGTTTATCTTTGCAGAGCGTTGTGGACTGTGGGCGTGCCCGGTAAATTTGAGTCTTACCGTGAAGCGAAAATCCGCGCGAAGCGTGCAGCTAATCAACTTATTGCGCTGGCTGAAACAGAACAAAACGTCATTGTCTTCGCCCATGGTTATATAAATCTGCACATGAGGAAACAGCTGCGACTACGTGGTTTTACTCAAACGCAAAAGTCCAGTCAGTATTGGGGTATTACTGCCTTTAATAAACCCTGAAGAGCAAGCTAACCACACGGTGCGTACCCACAAAAAGGCACATTGTTTAGGGCGTCGGAGAGCCGTTGTGATTGAACCTATTACGGGTGATTCGTAAAGCTTGCACAGAACACTGTGAACAGCGCCTACGCAAGCTTGGCGCACAAAATCGATACCTTCTTTTTAGTGATTAATGGAGAGTTAGCATGGATATAAATACGGTTATTACTTTTGTGGCCGTCGCCACTTTACTGGTGATTTCGCCCGGGCCAAATGGTTTCCTGATCGCGAAAACCGTGCCGCTGTCTGGTCACCGGGCTGGACTGGCAAACGTTGCCGGTTTTGTTGGCGCGTTCTATTTGCATGGCACGTTGTCTGTGTTTGGTATCTCTATTTTGCTGGTGCAATCTGCCACCGCGTTTTTTATTTTTAAAATGCTGGGGGCGTTGTATTTGATGTGGCTTGGAATAAAAGCAATCCGCAATGCCTTCATGAAAGGTACCGCTATTGCCACCGAGGTTGCGCCGCCACAACAAAAGCCCACAGCACTAAAAAATGCTTTTGCCGAAGGGTTTCTTACCAACATGTTAAACCCAAAAGTCTCGGTGTTTTACTTAGCGGCGTTTCCGCAATTTATGTCGGCCGACGCCAGTGCATTGAGTGCTTATACCCTGGTCACTGCACATGCCACTGTGAATGTTGTCTGGTTTACAGCTATGGTGTTCACCTTGACAAAGGTCAAACGAGCAACCAACAACCCGCGTTTTAAGGTGTGGCTGAATACTATTACTGGTGTCGTGTTTATCGGTTTTGGTGCCAGGCTAGCGCTGGCTAAAAACAGCTGATGTTTTGCGTTGCTAGTGCGGTGCGTCAATAAATGCCAGCACCGGCGACAGTGTTGTCTCCGGTGCTTCTTCATGCGGTACGTGCCCCAGTTCAGCAAAAACGACAAGCGTGCTGTGAGGATTGTCTTTTTTGAACTGCTCGCCCACGTGAAGTGGAATTAACTTATCTTTGCCGCCCCAAAGTAATAAGGTGGGAATGGTGAGTTCGCCAAGTTTAAAGCGCAGATCGCCAGGTTGAGTCTGGGTAAAGCGTTCTGAAATCGTGGCGCGGTTACCTTCGCGAAGTGCAAGTTGATAGTACCTGTCTACCAAGTCATCAGAGACCAAAGAGGGATCGCCGTAAACATTTTCGATACTGCTTCTGACTATGAATTTAGGGATGAAATTCTTTAACAGTATTTTTGCTAACTTGTTTTGAGAGAGCTTAAATGCAATAGGGACAGACTCTGCTTGGTAAGGGTAGCCGGATGCATCTACAAGCACGAGTTTCGATACTCTGTCAGGGTACCGAATAGCGGTTGCCCAGGCTATATAGCCGCCAAGAGAGTTGCCAGCAACAATGGCCTTAGGAATACCCAGAGCATCGAGCAGCTTTACAAGGTAGTCAGTGTAGTTTTCTATGGTGTAGTTATTCTGGGGCTCAGGCCCGGTAAGGCCAAAGCCCGGTAAGTCAAAACGTATCACCCGGCGTTGATGTTTGAGCGTTGAGGTCCAGCCGTCCCAGGTGTGAAGTGACGCGCCAGTGCCGTGAATCAATACAATTGGCGTTGCGGCGTTTTTAACGCCTTCGTCACTCACATGCAAAGATAAACCACCAATCTCTATGAAAGATGAGGCCGAAGTCGTCCATTGTGGTTTAAGCTGCTCAACAGGAATGTCTTTCGCAGAGTGCAATTGCACAAAGACAAAGGCGCATATAAAAATGACTGCGATAACACTGATTACGAGTTTTAACATTTCTTTGGCTGCTTAAGTAAACGACGTTTGTACGCCTTTGTGCGTTTTAAATAAAACGATACAAATATGCAAGCTACACGCTACGTCTTTTCATTGAACACCTGATCATTAAGTGTAATGCTACGGCGTTTACCGTATTCGGGTTTAGTTTTTCCCACACAAACGTTCAATCTGGTGTGTATAAAGGAGACATGGAGTGTTTCAACGAAGTCTAATGGTCTGTCAGTTATTGCTTGCGGTTATTTATTCATCCGCTGGCATCAGTAAGTTCCTGCATTGGTTCCCTAATATTATCGGCCCGGTCTGGTTGGTCGACGAACTGGCTAAATATGGGCTGGGGTTGTTGGGATATTTAGTTGCCGCGGCGCAGTTAATTACCGGCATCGTACTGTTTTTTCCCCAGTTTCGGTTAATCGGTGCGCTTCTGCTGTTACCTATGCAATTGTGCATTACGGTAATCACCTTTTCGCTGGGTTGGAGTGGTACACCTTATGTCAACGTGGTATTGCTTTTAATGGTGGTCGCGCTGATTTACGACGATCGGCATAAGCTCGTGTCACTGATAGGCGATACCCATTTATTTCGCCAACACAAAGCACTCTATTGGGGCGTGTTTATACTGTTTTGGGGCTTTACCCTGCTGTTGAAGTACGGTACTGCTGTGTCGGCTGGCCTGGTGGGGGAGTAGAGAATGACGGCTCGCCTGAAACAGCAAAATCGGGTGCAGTTGAGCTTCCCCTCAATTGTGAAACTCTTTGCTATTTATGGCTTAGCGCTGGATTTGTTTTATCTGGCTATGTTAGGTGTGTTTGCTCTGGCAGGAATAGAAGGGCTATCGCTCAGCCAAATTGCGGTGGCAATGGTGTTGAGTCCTTTTGTGTTAATATTGCTGGCAGTCTTTGGGTACCCGTTTTTTGCCTTGCTGAATCAGTGGCGTGGCGGCTTGGTGTTAACTATTGTCAGTCGCAAAATACACAGTAATCCCGACGTTAGAGATGACGACAGCCTCAAGTAAATCCAATCCATAAACTCAACAATAAGAAAAATGTGACTAACTATGCAATTTAGACAAGCAACACTTAGCGACGTGAATGCGCTGCTGGCGCTCGAACAGGCCGTTGTCGACGCTGAGCGTCCGTTTAATTCGGCGATCAAAGCGCAAGGCGCACGCTATTACGATATTCCTGCTTTGATTACCGATGACGACAGCTATTTGTTGGTAGCAGAGGATAACGGCGCAATTGTAGCGACCGGTTATGTACAAATCAGACAGTCGAAACCCTCACTAGTGCACAATGTTCACGGCTATCTGGGGTTTATGTATGTTGCGCCAGCATACCGAGGAATGGGGTTGAATAAGCAGATTATCGACACGCTGATGGCGTGGGCAGAATCAAAGCAGGTGTTTGATTTTTATCTGGATGTCTACGCCGACAACCGCGCCGCAATCAATGCATATGAAAAAGTAGGTTTTCAGTCTTCTATGCTGGAAATGAAGCTGCAACGCCCTGGCACTAAAGCCGAATGACGGTGTTTGAACAGTTTATCCAAGCGATGAAGTGGTTCGCAATGTTAGG
>NZ_CFIDRX010000170.1:0-9204 GCF_984433645.1 Marisediminitalea sp. | reverse complement strand
TGGCCCTGGGTGCTGACCGCGCTATTCTGGTTGAGACTACCGCCAACACCGAATCGCTGAATGTGGCAAAACTGCTGGCCAAAGTGGTTGAGCAAGAACAGCCTTCACTGGTGATCATGGGTAAACAGGCCATCGACTCCGACAACAACCAAACCGGTCAGATGCTCGCCGCCTTGTGCGATATGCCACAGGCAACCTTTGCATCAGAAGTATCCATCGCCGACAACAGCGTAACAGTAACCCGCGAAATCGACGGCGGTTTGCAAACCCTGTCGCTGAAACTTCCCGCGATTGTTACCACCGACCTGCGTTTGAACGAGCCGCGCTACGCGTCGCTACCCAACATTATGAAAGCCAAGCGCAAACCACTTGCCACCGTCACGCCAGACGATCTGGGCGTAACTCTGTCAGCGCACACGCAACTGCTGGGCGTTAACCCGCCACCTCAGCGCAGCGCCGGTGTAAAAGTGAAATCTGTTGCCGAGCTGGTCGACAAACTTAAAAACGAAGCCAAGGTGATCTAAATGGCCATTTTAGTGATTGCAGAACACGATAATCAGCAGTTAAAACCTGCTACCTTGAATACCGTTAATGCGGCAAGTCAGTTAAATCAGCCCATCTCCATTCTGGTCATTGGCAGCGACTGTCAGGCCGTGGCCGAACAAGCCAGTGCCGTGAGTGGCGTGGATACCATACTGGTTGCAGATAACGCCGTTTACCAACATCAACTGGCCGAAAACACCGCCAAGCTGATTGCCGAATTGGCAAGTGACTTTGACTATGTGATTGCCGCTGGCACGACGACTGGCAAGAACACCCTGCCCCGCGTAGCGGCACTGCTGGATGTCGCTCAGATATCTGACATTGTGGCCGTGAAAAGCGCCGATACGTTTGTGCGTCCTATTTATGCGGGTAATGCACTGGCCACCATTCAGTCTCTAGACAGCAAAAAAGTAATCACCGTGCGTACCAGTGCTTTTGATGCAGCGGGTACCGACGGCAGCGCCACCATTACCCCCTGCGGCCTGGTACATGCCAACGCGCAAAGCGAATTTGTGTCGGAAGAACTGGCCGTGTCTGAGCGCCCTGAACTGACCGCCGCTGGCGTGATCATTTCGGGTGGTCGCGGTATGGGCAACGGCGAGAACTTCAGCCTACTGGAAAAAGTCGCCGACAAGCTTGGTGCGGCAGTAGGCGCATCACGCGCCGCGGTAGACGCGGGCTTTGTGCCGAACGACATGCAGGTAGGTCAAACCGGCAAGATCGTCGCCCCGGATCTGTACATTGCCGTGGGTATCTCAGGTGCCATTCAGCATCAGGCCGGTATGAAAGACTCCAAAGTCATCGTGGCCATTAACAAAGACGAAGAAGCGCCTATCTTCCAGATTGCCGACTACGGTCTGGTAGCAGACCTGTTTGAGGTACTGCCTGAACTGGAAAGTTTGCTGTAACCAAGCGTGACCTCAACATTGGCTGCCAGCTTCGCACTCGCTGCGCAGCCAGTGTTTTCACACTGCAAACTAAGGTATCCAGCCGCTATTGCCTGGCGGAATAACACAATTTAAGAAAGGAGGATTTGCTGTGGAACGAGAATCGATGGAGTTTGACGTAGTGATCGTCGGTGCCGGACCTGCGGGTTTATCGGCAGCCTATCATCTGAAAAAACTGGCGAACGACAAGCAACAGGACATCAGTGTTTGCGTGTTGGAAAAAGGCTCTGAAGTAGGCGCCCATATTCTGTCGGGAGCCATATTAGAAACCACAGCCCTGGACGAACTGATCCCCGACTGGCAGGAAAAAGGCGCACCACTTACCACGCCCGTTACCGAAGACGAACTGTACCTGCTTAAAGATCAGCAACGCGCCACCAAAGTACCCGGCTGGGCCATACCCGCCCCTATGCACAACGACGGCAACTACATTGTGAGCCTGGGCAACGTGTGCCGCTGGCTGGCCACCCAGGCCGAAGCCATTGGCGTAGAAATCTTCCCCGGCTTTGCAGCCGCGGAAATCGCCTACGACGACAACGGTCGGGTAAAAGGCGTATATACCGGCGACATGGGCATTGGCAAAGACGGCGAACAGAAAGACAGCTACATGCCCGGCATGGCGCTGTATGGTAAATACACCCTGTTTGCCGAAGGCTGTCGCGGCCACCTGGGCAAACAGCTTATCAGTCAGTTCAAGCTCGATGCGAACAGCGATCCCCAGCACTATGGTATTGGCATAAAAGAACTGTGGGAAATCGACCCTGCGTTACACAAACCGGGCCTGGTAGTACACGGCTCAGGCTGGCCACTGGACAACGACACTACCGGCGGCTTTTTCCTGTACCACGCCGACAACAATCAGGTGGTGGTAGGATTAATTGTGGATCTGAACTACAGCAACCCGCATATCAGCCCCTTCGACGAATTCCAGCAAATGAAGCATCACCCGCTATTTGCTGACGTACTCTCTTCCGGCAAACGCCTGAGCTACGGCGCAAGAGCCATTGCCAAAGGCGGATTAAATGCCCTGCCCGAGATGGCGTTCCCCGGCGGCTTATTGATTGGCTGTGATGCCGGCACCCTGAACTTTGCCAAAATCAAAGGCACTCATACCGCCATGAAGTCGGGCATGATTGCCGCAGAAAACGTGCTGAACGCGCTAATTCAGGATGGGCAGGAGGGACAAGACAACCTGCCAGACACACTGACCGGCTTCACCGACGCCTTCCGCGATTCCTGGTTACACAAAGAACTGCACGCCAGTCGTAATTTCGGCCCGGCTATGCACAAGTTCGGCCCCATTATGGGCGGTGCTTACAACTGGATTGAGCAAAACCTGTTTCAAGGTCGCTTACCCTGGACCCTACACGACACTAAGCCCGACTATGCACAAATGAAACCCGCCAGCGAGTGCCCTGAAAAGCACTACCCTAAACCGGATGGCAAGCTGAGTTTCGACAAGCTCTCGTCGGTATATTTGTCGAACACCAACCACGAAGAAGATCAGCCCAGCCATTTGCGCTTACTCGACCCGGCCATTCCGGTAAAAGTAAACCTGGCCAAATACAACGAACCTGCCCAGCGCTATTGCCCGGCAGGTGTGTACGAAATTGTGGAAGCCGAGTCTGGCCCGCAGCTGCAAATCAATGCGCAAAACTGTGTGCACTGTAAAACCTGTGACATTAAAGATCCGTCGCAGAACATCTGCTGGGTACCGCCCGAAGGTACCGGCGGCCCGAACTACCCGAACATGTAGGTGAATGATGCATACTATTCAACACACAGGGGTAGTCGGCGCGGGCGCCATGGGCCGCGGCATTGCACAGGTATTACTGGCCAGCGGTAAAAACGTGGTATTGGTTGATACCCAGGCCGAGGCGCTGTCGTCGGCCCGCGACAACATTAACGCCATGCTGAGTAAGCAAGCTGCCAAAGGCCGCCTGACCGGTATTAGCGTTGAGCAGGCCATGAACAACCTGTCCCTTGCACAAACCGATGCACTGGACCAACTGGCTCACTGCGAACTGATTGTCGAGGCTATTGTAGAACGCTACGACGCTAAAATAGCCCTGTTTCAACAGTTAGAAACGTTGGTAGCCGAGCACTGTATTCTGGCGACGAACACCTCGTCATTATCAGTGACCCAGATCGCAGCCGGATGTGCTAACCCGGAACGCGTTGTGGGCTGGCACTTTTTTAACCCCGTGCCTTTAATGAAATTGGCCGAAGTAATTGGCGCACTGCAAACACGCGCCGACGTGGTAGAACAGATTGTTGCCCTCACCGACGCCATTGGCCATACGCCGGTAAGGGTAAAAGACATGCCGGGCTTTTTGGTGAATCACGTTGGCCGCGGGTACGGCGGCGAAGCGCTGCACGTGCTGGCCGAACAGGTCGCCGACATTGCGCAAATCGACCGTATTCTTACCGCTCAGTGTGGTTTTAAAATGGGCCCGTTTACCCTGTTCGATTTAACCGGACTGGATATTTCCCACAAGGTCACCGAATCGATTTACCAGCAGTTTTATCACGACCCGCGCTATCGCCCCAGCCCACTGGCAGAACAACGTGTGCAGGCAGGTTTGCTGGGCAGAAAAACCGGCAAAGGGTTTTACACCTACACCGACGGTAAGCAACAGCTTCCTGAACTACCAGCCACGCCTTCGCTCGCTGACACCAAAGCCATGCCGGCGTGGATAGCAGGCAGCGGAAGTAACGAACACAAACAAGTGCTGCAATTGCTCAGCAACACCAAAGTGGTGATTGAGCAAGGTGAACAGCCGTCTGATAACGCACTGATCATTATCAGCCCCTGGGGCACTGATGCTTCCGGCTATGCTTATGAACATGGCCTGGACGCTAGCCGCACCATCGCGGTGGATCCTCTGTTCCCCAACACCGACATTCGCGTGCTCATGCGCACACAAGCCACCCGCAGCGATGTAGCACAATTCGCCCACGCCCTGTTCGCTAGCACCGGCAAACAGGTAGAAGTGATTAACGACAGCTACGGCTTTGTGAGTCAGCGGGTTTTGGCCTGCATCATCAATATTGCCTGCGACATGGTGCACAAAGACATTGCCAGCGCCGCAGATATCGACCGCGCCATGCAACTGGGCCTGGGTTATCCGCAAGGTGCTTTTGCCTGGGCCAGCCAAATTGGCCTGGCCAACGTGTTAACCCTGCTACAACGGTTATTCACCCAAAGCGGTGACCCGCGTTACCGCCCCAGCATGTGGCTGCAGCGCGAAGTTCAAACTAACGCGCAAACTGGCAAGCCACTCATTCAAGGAGCCTGATCATGAAACACGCCTATATTTACGATGGGATCCGTACCGCTTTTGGTCGTCATGGCGGGGTGTTGGCCCACACCCGCCCTGATGACCTGTTATCTTTGTGCCTGAAGGGCTTACTGGCGCGTAACGATGTACCGGGCGACGCCATTGAAGATGTGATCATTGGCTGTACTAACCAAGCCGGTGAAGACGCACGTAACGTTGCGCGTCATGCTGCGCTATTAGCTGGTATACCCGAAACCGTCGCCGCACAAACCCAAAACCGCTTATGCGGCAGCGGGCTGTCAGCCAGCATAGAAGCCGCCCGCGCCATTATGTGTAACGAAGGCGACTGGATGATTGCCGGTGGCGTTGAAAGCATGAGCCGCGCGCCGTTCGTCATGGCCAAGAACAGCCAGCCCTTTGGTCGCGATGTCGTGGTATTCGACAGCACCATTGGCGCACGCTTCCCTAACCCCAAAGTGGAAGCCGCCGTGGGCAACGACACCATGCCACAAACCGCCGACAACATTGCCAGCGATTTAGCCATTAGCCGGGAACAAAGCGACGCCTTTGCTCTGGCCTCGCAATACAAATACCAAAAGGCCAAAGCCGACGGTTTCTTTAACGATGAAATTCTGCCGGTAACCGTGCCTGGCGCAAAGCGCAAAACCACCGTTGACGTAGCCGAAGACGAACACCCAAGAGCCGATGCCGAAGCCAGTAAGCTGGCCTCACTCAACCCCTTGTTCGCCAATGGCGTAGTAACCGCCGGTAACGCATCGGGTATTAACGACGGTGCAGCAGCGTTGTTGCTGGGCAGCAAGGAAGCCGGAAATGCCATCGGCATGCATCCACGTGCTCGGGTAGTGGCCTGTGCAGTAGCCGGGGTAGCGCCAAGGGTAATGGGCTTAGGCCCGGTTGCCGCTATTCGCAAAGCCCTGCACCGCGCCAACTTAACATTGAACGACATGGACGTAATCGAAATTAACGAAGCCTTTGCCGTTCAGGTACTGGGCTGCTTAAAAGAACTGAACGTAGCGTTCGACGACAGCCGGGTTAACCCCAATGGCGGCGCCATTGCCGTAGGGCACCCGCTGGGCGCATCGGGCGTGCGGCTGGCGTTAACCGCCCTGCGTCAGTTAGAACGACAACAAGGCCGGTACGCAGTAGTCAGCTTGTGTATTGGTGTGGGTCAGGGCGTTGCCATGATTCTGGAGAGGGAGTTGGCTTAGCCTATCGGGTCTGCTGTGCGTTGCCCGAATTTACTCAGGCAATGAACAGCAGCTCATGAACTTCCGGAGCATTGGTAAAGCGCGGCATCCGGTGTATACTCAGGCCCAAAGCCAGTTAATTCATAGAGTAAGCAGCAGTTAAGCTTACCGCGACCTAATACGCTTAGAGTAGTAAATAGCGGTTGGACGTTTAGGAAAAGAGTATCACTTTGTATGACAGAGTTTAGTGACCTGCCACGTAAGAAGAGCGACAGTAGCGACCGGAAGTTTATTGAATCACTTGCCCGCGGCCTGGATGTATTACGCGCATTCAGTCAACAAGGCGGTGTACTGGGCAACCAGGATCTGGCACGGATCACCGGCCTGCCCAAACCCACCATTTCCCGCATGACCTACACCCTTAGCAAACTGGGGTATTTGTCGTACTCAACCCAACTGGAAAAATACCAACTGGACGCAGGTGTGTTAGCACTGGGTTATGCCTATACCTCTAATCTGCAGGTGCGCCGCATTGCCAAGCCCATTATGGAGCGCCTGGCAGAACGCGTGAACCTGTCGGTAGGCCTTACCATTCGCGAGCGCCTGACCATGATTTACGTAGAAAACTGCCGCGGCGACGACGCCCAGGCACTGCGCATGGACGTAGGCTCAAGCTTACCCATTTCCACCTCGGCCGCTGGCCGCGCCTACTTAGCAGGCCTTCCGCAGGAAGAACGCGACGTAGTGATGAAAGAAATGGAAGCCCGCGCCGGAGACAAGTGGCCAAAGCACAAAGCGGGCATTGAAGCTGCATTGGAATGCTACGACAAGCACGGCTTCGTTACCTCATTCGGCGACTGGGACCGCGCAGTAAACAGCGTAGGCGTACCGCTAAAACTACAGGACGGCCGCATAATGGCACTCAACTGCGGTGGCCCAACCTATCTGGTATCACAAGAAATGGCCATGGAAAGCTTAGGCCCACAACTGGTGCACGTAGCCAGAGATATTATTGGGACCGGGGTTTAGGTTTTTAATTTTAAGCGTTTTACGGTTTGATTGAAGAAAGCCAGTTGCTGAGAAGTAACTGGCTTTTTTGTTTGAAGGACTTAGATGTGTGGATGAGTAGTGGCCATACCCGGGCATAATCGGGTTTAACTTTTTTGGCTGGTTTGTACGTGAAACGGACGGCCGCTCTTGCTTTTTAATGGGCAAAAACGAGCTAGGGTTGGAGTTAATTTTGAAACATAAAGCACGTTGTTCATGATCTATGGTCCACCATATAGGGCGCTAGCTTTGGCGTTTGGCGAACTTCAGGGTTTTATTTTGATCAGTGTAGTAATCACCAACACAATACTCAGTTCCTTCGATTTCAGGCGCTATTAGCGATGTAGTAAATATAATTTGATGATCTACAGTAAGAGAGTTGGAAACTTTCAGAATTTCCTTCTGGAACAGTTGGCTCCTTTCTGGTTCCATTCCTTTGTCTTCAATATTATCCATAAGCAAAAATCGAGGGTACAAATAGCTGCTGTCTGTACATGAGGCTTGCAACATCGAAAGCCTAAAGGCATTTTTTAAATAGACCATCGAGCTTGCCGAAAAAAGCACTCTTTCATCAATTGAAACTCTATCCTCAGAGAAATCGAAGTCTATTTTCGTACCCTCTCTAAATATTTCTTCGTGATCTTGGTCTGCTCGAAGAATATTCATTGTTTGTTGTGACAAGTAACGTTTTTTAGTGCGTAAAGCTTTTTCTTGAGATGCTTGTTTTCTCTCAATTTGGTCTTTCAGCCTCGTAACCTCTGTTTGTAATGCGTCTCTTTGCTGGTAAGAATCATATAGCTTAGAATACTTGTCCTTACTTTGATTCAAGTCTTCTATCTGCTTGCTCAATGAACCGATTTCTTTGAATGTACTTCTTAATCCTGAGTTAACTCTTGCTTTTGGTCGTTGAAAAGTAGCAATCTCGTTTTCAGCTACCTCTATTTCAACTTGGACCTGACTGAGCTTAGTCTCAAGCATATTTAGTTTTTTTTGCCTAGCCTCCACGAGATAAGAAGACTCTGCGATTTGAAACTCGATCTCTTTTCTGACTTTAAAAGTGGGGTCGTATTCACCGCTCTTTTGCTTTTTTTCACTTCCGCAAAGGTGACAACCCGACTCTTTTTTCTCTAACTCTGTGTAGCATGCAGGGCAATATGAAAAGGCTATATCAGATAGGGCATCAATTGTACGAGACGTATCCGATAACGCATCTAAGCGAGATTGCAAAGACTCAATAAACTTTTGCGAATCAACAATTTCAAAGTTGAGAGATGATGTTTCTGTTAGTAGCTCTAGCTTGATATTTCTTAATTCTCTGAGTTTCTCGCTAAGTAGTGCAAGGTTTTCATCAATTTCATTATCAGGACCATCGTCCTGCTCAACAATCTGCTCTTCCAATTGTTGAATCGCTAACAATTTTTCTGATATTTCGCTATCAATTTCATCTAATGTTTTAATGCTACCGCCAAAAAACTCGTGAATTGTCTTAATTTCCTTAATTCGAGCATCTAGCTGTGCTTCTAGCTTTATCAACCGTACTCGACTTTCATACAATGAAAAATCAGAAACCCCCATCAGTAATTCACCGATAGCTTGTCTTTTACTGGATGAATCAAACTGATCAAATTTAAATAGACGGTCTGGTGAAGTCATCTGGTCAACATACATCATTCTTAAAAGTTGATGCATGGTTATACTATTTTTATCTTCTGACTTAGAATAAGGTAGGCCAAGCTCTTTCAATAGTGCCTGATAAAAGCTCTCTTTTTTTTCTGTCGCGT
This sequence comes from Marisediminitalea sp., assembly GCF_984433645.1. Classification (NCBI taxonomy): domain Bacteria; kingdom Pseudomonadati; phylum Pseudomonadota; class Gammaproteobacteria; order Alteromonadales; family Alteromonadaceae; genus Marisediminitalea; species Marisediminitalea sp. The sequence continues at coordinate 397 of NZ_CFIDRX010000170.1, read as the reverse complement.
TATATGGATAACGAAGCCAACTTTCTGTATTCGACACCGAAGCTGTTTCAAAATCACCAGCAAATATGTCCATTCCCCTGCGCGACTTTTCATCTATTTCCCTTTTGAGCGTAAAAATATCCTTGTTCAAAGCTACTTCAACAAATACGAAATCACAGGTCTTTGCTTCATTTTTCCACTTTGTAAGCTCTCCTCCTAATCCATAGAATAAAAAATCTGATATTGACGACTTACCAGAAGAGTTTTTACCTCGGATAACATTTACGCCAATATGGAATTCCTCATCATATACATGATGCCCATCCTTAGTTATAACAAGGCGACGCACCAATAATGTTGGTTTATGCAACATCGTACCGATACTCCATTAATCCGGTCCTTTTTTTAAGTCCTTTTT
>NZ_CFIDRX010000169.1:0-9402 GCF_984433645.1 Marisediminitalea sp. | reverse complement strand
TTAACTTTGCCAACCGCCATACTTCGACTTCCTCTTAATCCTTGAACTCACGGGAGTCTGCCCCCACAATACAATTGAACACAGGGCAGTGCATGCTTTGTGCGTCACTCACAAAACATACTAAAACTGTAGATATTTTAACCGCATTATGCAAGTGCAATTTATTTTTTTTCCAGACAAAATAATGGTAAAAAAGATCTGAAATTCCTTGCAAGCGCACTATGATTAAATTATGAGTAAAGGTAACGCCATTAGTATCGATAAAGAGCGACTACTCGAACGGGAGCGTCAGAAGACGGAACCGCCTCCGATGTACAAGGTCTTATTGAATAATGATGACTACACGCCCATGGACTTCGTGGTTGAAGTTCTTATGCGTTTCTTCCGGTTGGATGCTGAAAAAGCAAACCAAGTGATGTTAACCGTTCATTACCGGGGCAAAGCCGTTTGCGGCATTTTTACTGCTGAGATAGCAGAAACAAAGGTAATGCAGGTGAATCAGTATGCCCGTAAACATCAACATCCTTTGATGTGTACGATGGAGCAGGCGTGAGTCAATTTTGAGAAGGGGCAATATATATGCTGAATAAAGATTTAGAGCAGACCTTAAACGAGGCTTTTGTGTTCGCCAGAGAGCACCGTCATGAGTTTATGACGGTTGAACACTTGCTGTTAGCCCTGCTGGATAATCCGGCTGCTCAGGAAGCCCTGAAGGCCTGTGGGGCCGATATAGACAATATTCGTGGTGAATTAGTTGAATTCGTCAAAGACACCACACCATTGATTCTGGAAGACCAGGCGGCCGATCGCGAAACACAGCCGACACTGGGATTCCAGCGCGTACTCCAACGCGCGGTATTTCATGTTCAGTCGTCGGGTAAAGAAGAAGTTACCGGCGCAAACGTACTTGTTGCGATTTTCAGTGAGCAGGAAAGTCAGGCCGTTTACATTCTCAAAAAATCCGATGTCACGCGTCTTGATGTAGTGAACTTTATTAGCCACGGCGTAAGCAAGGCAGAGGACGATGCGCCGGAGAGCAACGAAGCCGGTGAAGAGAGTGCTGAGGGTGAAGAGTCAGGCTCGGCGTTATCCAAATACGCGACGAATCTGAACAGACAAGCCCAGGACGGTAAGATTGATCCGCTGATTGGTCGCGACGATGAACTGGAACGCACCATTCAAATCCTGTGTCGTCGCCGTAAAAACAATCCACTGCTGGTTGGTGAAGCGGGCGTAGGTAAAACAGCGATTGCGGAAGGTTTGGCTTACCGCATTGTTGAAAAACAAGTCCCCGAGGTAATTGCAGAGTGTACGGTGTACTCACTGGATCTGGGCGGGTTGCTGGCCGGAACCAAATACCGCGGTGATTTTGAGAAACGCCTGAAAGGCATTCTCAAAGAATTGTCGAAAGACAAAGACGCGATTCTGTTTATTGATGAAATCCATACCATTATTGGTGCGGGTGCGGCGTCCGGTGGCGTAATGGATGCATCAAACTTACTGAAGCCGAAGCTGAGCTCGGGTGAACTGCGTTGCATTGGTTCTACTACGTATCAGGAATACCAGGGTATTTTTGAGAAAGACCGCGCACTTGCGCGTCGTTTCCAGAAAGTGGACGTGGCAGAGCCAAGTGTGAGTGACACGACTAAAATTCTGTTGGGCCTGAAATCCCGGTACGAAGAGCATCACAGCGTACGCTTTACACAAAAAGCGTTGCAGGCAGCAGCCGAGTTGTCGGCGAAGTACATTAATGAGCGTCACTTGCCAGACAAGGCGATTGACGTAATGGATGAAGCCGGCGCGAGCCAGCGTTTGCTGCCGCAATCCAAGCGTAAGAAAGTGATTAACGTGGGTGACATCGAGCAAATTATTGCCAAGATGGCGCGTATCCCGGAGAAGTCTGTTTCAGCTTCTGATAAAGAAGTGCTGAAAAACCTGTCTCGCAACCTGAAAATGGTGGTGTTTGGTCAGGACAAGGCCATCGAGTCTCTGGCAGATGCTATTCACTTGTCGCGTGCAGGCTTGGGCAATGAACAAAAGCCTATTGGTAATTTCCTGTTTGCCGGTCCGACCGGAGTGGGTAAAACAGAAGTCACGCAACAACTGGCTAAGATCATGGGCGTAGAATTAGTGCGCTTCGATATGTCTGAGTACATGGAGCGCCATGCGGTAAGCCGCTTGATTGGTGCGCCTCCTGGTTACGTTGGATTTGATCAGGGCGGTTTATTGACTGACGCGGTAATTAAACACCCGTACTCAGTGGTATTGCTCGATGAAATCGAAAAAGCGCACAGTGACATCTACAACATTTTGTTGCAGGTAATGGACCACGGTACGTTAACTGACAACAACGGCAGAAAGGTCGATTTCCGCAATGTTGTGTTGGTGATGACCACAAATGCCGGTGTGCAGGAAACCGTGCGTAAGTCGATTGGCTTTAAACAGCAGGATCACAGTCACGATGCGTTGTCTGAGATCAATAAGGTATTTTCGCCTGAATTCCGCAACCGTCTGGATTCAATCATCTGGTTTAATCACCTGGATTCAGAAGTTATCCTGCAAGTGGTCGATAAGTTCATTATCGAGTTACAGGCGCAATTGGATACCAAAGGCGTATCGCTGGAAGTGTCTCCGGCTGCCAGAGCGTTCCTTGCTGAAAAAGGCTACGACAAGGCAATGGGAGCGCGTCCTATGGCCAGGTTGATTCAGGAGTCGCTGAAGAAAGAACTGGCTAACGAACTGTTGTTCGGGAAGTTAAGCAGTGGCGGTGATGTTACTGTTGATCTGAAAGACGACAAACTGACGTTCAGCTATAACTCGCAGGACAAAGTGGCATCGGCAACAGAATCCAGCGAATAGTCATAGCATCGTGACTACAGAAACTAAAAAACCCGAACATCGTGTTCGGGTTTTTTTGTTTTACCGGTACCGGCAATTGCAATGCGGGCTGAACGTCCGCGTATTGATTAGCGCGCGCGGTAAACGATACGGCCTTTAGACAGGTCGTACGGCGTCATTTCAACCGTAACTTTATCGCCTGTCAAAATACGAATATAGTTTTTACGCATTTTTCCAGAGATATGGGCAGTCACAACGTGACCATTTTCTAATTCAACACGGAACATGGTATTAGGCAGAGTATCCAGTACCGTACCTTCCATTTCAATACAATCTTCTTTCGCCATCTAGAGCAATAACCTCAATAAACTGTCAATTTTTTCGCCGCGCAGACCTTAACCAATTCACTGCCTTATGTAAAGTAATTAATGATGTAAATACACGATTTGCGTGTCTTCTATGCGCTTTTTACTTGTTAGCGAACAGAAGTGTCGTTCGACTGTGAAATGGTTTGCTGAAATGTGTCAATCTCGTCGGCACAATTTATTCGGTGCCATTGGTGGTCGGCGTAGCGTTCGTGGGGGAAATATTTGTTTTTGTAATTCATTTTACGGCAGTCATCAATTTGGTAACCCAAATAAAGATACGTTTTGCCCTGCTGAGCGGTCACCTTTATCTGACTTAAAATCATCCAGGCGCCCAGTGACTGTTTTTCGTAATCCGGGTCAAAAAACGTGTACATGGCTGAATAGCCGCCATGGCCCAGAACACTGTCAACCTCGTCGGTAACGGCTACGCCAATCAGCTTGTCGTTGTCGTACGCTTCAATAAACAAGGGTTGCGACCAGGCACATGCTAAGAAGCCGTCGAATTGCGACTGACTGGGTGGGTACATACTGCCATCGGCATGACGTTCATTGATGTACCGCTCGTAGAGTGGGTAATATCGTGCATCCGGCTTGTAGGCAACATGGACCTGCAGATGTTTATTTTTATTCAGTATGCGACGCTGGCTCCGTGACGGTTTGAATTCGTTAACCGGTACACGTAACGACTGACACGCCGAGCAGGCTTGGCAATAAGGGCGATACACCTGATTGCCACTGCGACGAAATCCTGCTTGTATCAGCTGAGGGTAATGAAAGGCACAGGCGTCGTCGTCACCGACAAATACCAGCAATTGCTCGTCTCGTTCCGGTAAGTAGCTGCAGCTGAAGGATTGCGTTATGCCAAATTTCATTACAACGTAATTGGTTGGGGTTGCCAGCGATGAGTATATTCTGAACAGATATAGCCCTCTGAATCAAGTGTTTGATTCAGTGCTCGGAGTTCGGTAATAAAGCTACTGCGCGGAATGGATTGGGCGCCCAGGCTGCTTAAGTGTTCAGTGGGGAGCTGACAATCAATAAAACTACACTGATGTTTCTGCATGTGCGCAACCAAATGCGCAAGTGCGAGCTTTGAGGTATTGGGCTGATGGTGAAACATGGATTCACCGCAAAATACACGACCAACGGCTACGCCGTACAAACCACCGACCAGTTGGTCATTGTCCCAGACTTCTACGGAATGTGCCAAACCAAGCTCGTGAAGCTGAATATAGGCTTCTATCATGTCCTGGGTGATCCAGGTCGCTGTCGAGGTGGTGGTTGTACCGTTATTGCCACGGTGTAAGCGGGGAATCGATGCACACTCCTGAATAACCGCGCGAAAGTCTTTGTTTAACGTTACTGTATAACGCTGCTTCTTAATTAACTTTCCCAGGCTCTTTGAGCATTTGAATTGGTCAATCGGAATAATGGCCCTGACTGACGGCGACCACCATAAAATGGGTTCACCTTCACTAAACCAGGGAAATATGCCTTGTGAATACGCAGAAAGTAGTCTGCCGGGAGACAAGTCGGCGCCATAGGCCAACAGGCCGTCCGGGTCATCTAATGCATGCTGTACAGCAGGGAAGGGGGTATCAGGTTCAAGATACGGCAGTGTGATCATAAACAGTTAACAACAGCGGCATCGTATGATGCCGCTGCCTGAATTACCTGATTACTTCAGCGCGTCCAGGAAGCGCTCTGCGTCCAGCGCGGCCATACAGCCGGTACCTGCAGACGTGATAGCCTGACGGTAAATATGATCGCTTACGTCACCAGCAGCATAAACGCCTTCAACGCTGGTTTGTGTCGCGTTGCCTTCAGTGCCGCTGTGAACCTTGATATAACCGTCTTTCATTTCTAACTGACCTTCAAAGATGTCGGTGTTAGGTTTGTGGCCAATAGCCACAAATAAGCCCATCACGTCCAGCTCTTCTGTCACATCAGAGTCAGTCGCTTTAATGCGCACGCCGGTTACACCCATGTCGTCGCCCAACACCTCGTCTAATGTGCGATTAAGGTGCAGTACAACGTTGCCGTTTTTGGCTTTGTCCATCAAACGGTCGGCAAGGATTTTCTCGCTACGGAAGCTGTCACGACGGTGAATAACGTGAACTTCAGACGCGATATTTGAAAGATACAACGCTTCTTCAACGGCAGTGTTACCACCACCAATAACGGCCACTTTCTGGTTGCGATAGAAGAAACCATCACAGGTCGCACAGGCTGACACGCCTTTCCCCATGAACGCTTGCTCTGAAGGCAAACCAAGGTACTTAGCTGACGCACCGGTGGCAATGATTAGCGCATCACAGGTGTACGTGCCGCTGTCGCCAAACAGAGTGAATGGACGCTTAGTCAGGTCAGTTTTGTTGATGTGATCGAAAATAATCTCGGTGTTAAACTTCTCGGCATGCTGCTGCATACGTACCATCAGGTCCGGACCTGTCAGGCCTTCAGGATCGCCCGGCCAGTTTTCCACCTCGGTCGTCGTGGTCAGCTGTCCACCTTGTTGCATACCGGTGATCAGTGTGGGTTGCAGGTTTGCACGTGCAGCGTAAACGGCTGCGGTGTAGCCTGCGGGGCCTGAACCTAGGATGAGTAGACGTACGTGTCTGCTTTCTGCCATGTTTGTCTCCAGTGTTCACTCATTTCTTACTGGCTGAAATGAGCATTTAATAATGGGTGTATACGGTACATCGTCGGTCGAGGATTGTTTTCATCTTCGCCAACGCATACCGAATAGCGGGAATTAATACCAATAGTGAGGTCAAATCGAATACTTTCAATAGTGGCGGTATGATATTATTTATTGCCCTAAAAAATGACCTTTTTTCGTGTTTCCGGTCTATTATTAGTATTATGCTTGTAAAAGCAATCCAAGTTTGGGGTTGAATGACGTTTTACCAACGAGGTTACCCATGGCGCAGTCTGTAACAACCATGCTGAAAGACGGGCAGGAATACATGAAGACCTGGCCGCTTCGCAAAGAATTGTATGCACTCTTTCCCGACTGCCGGGTAGTGGCTGCGACGCGTTTTGCGATAAAGGTAATGCCACCTCTGGCGGTGCTAGCCTGCGCTTCAATTATTAACGTAATGGGGAGCGAACATATTCCTCAGGCCATTGCTATCGGTGCTTTTTTCCTGAGTATGCCTATGCAAGGGTTACTGTGGCTTGGGCATCGTTCAAACCAAACATTGCCTCCTGCCATTCAATCCTGGTATCAGGAGATCCATTCGAAAATGCGTGAGCAGGGCTGTACTGTCCAGCGCTACAAGGGAAAACCCAAGTACCGGGAGTTAGCACGGCTGTTAAAAACCGCATTTGAAGATTTAGACAAAGCGTTTACGCGCAATTGGTTTTAGGTTCTGGCTGTTCAATCAATCGCGTTAATCTCGTGCCGCATTGTCGGCACATATACTGTTGTTTACCCCTCATGACGGCATTGTGACGTCGTACACTTAATTCCACCGGTCCACAAGCACAGGCATAGGTAAACGATTTCAGTTGTAACGGACCTAAATCAAACGTGTGCCGGGTGTTCGGCTCGCAGCCAAAAACGTCAGACATCATCGACTGCCACTCAATACCATGCGGCTTTACCCTTCCATGTATCTGATACACCAGTAAATGGCTTACTTCATGTGGGATCACATCAGAGAAGTACGCCTCTTTGTTATGGGCAAACAAAGTAGGGTGGAGGTTAATTCTGTTTTGTTGTAAAAACGCCGTCCCGGCATGCTTGCCACTGCGGCGGTATGTCACGAGGGGAGCGGGGAATGACCGGTTAAAATACAACGCCGCCCTGGCGTAAAGATCCTTAAGGCGGCGTTCGATGTCGGTCTTATCGAGTTCGTTTATCAACGTGCCTCGACCACATTACAGGGCATGCACAAGGTATAGATGCCATGCGGGTCATTCAGGCTCGCCATGATATCAATGTCGTTCAGAGCGGTTTTCAGCAGACCCATAAATGGCGATTGCGAATCACCAAATTGGAATTTAACTGCATACACCAGGGCTTGTCCGAAAAACTCTTTCCAGAACTGCTCTTTAGGAGACAACTTACGCTGAACGTATACTGGCTTGAAGTTTTCCAATTCGGCAAGCTCTGCGGCTGCGTCAATGGCTGCATTCAGATCGCCCAATTCATCTACCAGACCATGTTCAAGCGCGTCAGTACCGATCCAGACTCGGCCCTGGGCAATCTTATCTACGTCTTCAACTGTCATATCGCGCGAATTCGCCACGATAGACAAGAACTTACTGTACTTGCTCTCAACACTGCGCTGTATAAACTGGCTGTACTGTGGGCTCAGTCCACGGGCAGTCGACAAGCCGGCCATGTCGGTTGTAGCAACACCATCGGTGTTGATTCCCAGGTAGTCCAGACTGTTTTCGTAGGTCATAAACATGCCGAATACGCCAATCGAGCCAGTAATGGTACTGGGGGAAGCGAAAATCTTGTCGGCATCAGTCGAGATCCAGTAGCCACCAGAAGCCGCATAGGTGTCCATTGAAACTACCACAGGCTTACCCGCTGCTTTCAGGTTCAGTACTTCCTGACGGATGATTTCAGAAGCTGAAGCACTGCCCCCAGGAGAATCGACCTGTAATACAACCGCTTTAACGTCATTGTCTAACCGCGCCTGGCGAAGCAACCTTGCAGTGCTGTTACCACCAATGGTGCCGGCATTGCGTTCGCCATCCAGAATGATGCCTTTGGCAACAACAATACCCACTTTGTCACCATGTGGTGTCGGCATTGGCAATGATGGGTTGATCACGCTGTTGTAATTGCGAAACGAGGTAATTTTAAATCCGGCTTTGTTGTCGGCTTCGCCCACCAGTTCTGCCATTTCCTGACGGATTTCTTCACGGGTTTTCAGTGCATCGACCCAACCGTTCTGAAGGGCATAAGTGGCCATATCGCCGCCTGCTTGTTCAAACTTCTCATTGAGCTGAGCCAGCGAGTCGTCAAAGTTAGACAAAGGCATGTTACGAGCTAAGGCCACATCTGCTTTATATTGTTCCCAGTAAGCATCCAACCAGCGCTGGTTACTTTCTTTAGCAGCAGGAGACATGTCATCGCGAATGTAGGGCTCTACGGCAGATTTATATGTGCCTACGCGAAAGATATGCGTAGTAATTTTGAGCTTTTCGAGAGCGCGTTTGTAATACATCTGATAGTTTGCATAACCTTCCAGCATAATTGCGCCAACCGGATTCATGTAAACGTGGTCTGCATGTGCTGCAAGGTAATATTGCGTTTGCGTGTAGTAATCCGCAATGGCGTAAACCGGTTTGCCAGAGGTTTTGAAGTCGTCGATGGCTTCAGCGACGGTACGCAACTTGTTTAAACCCGCTCTTCTCAACCCTTGCAGGTCAAGAATCAGTGCAGTTATACGCTTATCCTGTTTTGCATTATCCAGCACGGAAATAATATCGCGAATGAGTACTTCCGGATCTTCGGGCTCTTCATTTAGAGCTTGCTGAAAGAATTGTTCTGCCGGATCGATAGCTGTTTTTTCAATGACTAACGAGCCGTTAAGCGTTAATACTAACGCGCTGTTTTGCGTTACCTTAACGGTTTGGTCTTCCTTCGAGGCAATCATGAAGATGCCGACGATGATGACGATAAAAATGACGTTAAAAAATAACTTTCGACAAAAGTTGAGGGCAGTCCAGATGCCTACAAAGAGGGCTTTTGTCCAGCTTGTACTTTTTTGAACCATATTGACTACATACCTTCGCTGCTATTCATTGTTATGTTATCGAAACTCACATAATTCGCGAATTAAATTTGTAATGAAATGTAATAACTCATTTCTTCAGGCGTTTATTACCACGGCTTGACTCTGCCGGGCCATTCGTGTCCTGATTTAGCCATTGCAGAATAACACTGGCAATGTGTTTGTGCTGCTCATCAGACATCATCATCAGTAAACGACCTTTGCGCTCACTGTAACCTACCTTGCTGTGTCCCCGGTGCATGATGCGTAAAAATTTACTCATAGCCTGAAAGTTTTAAGGTTAAAGGGCGATCTGTATAGGCATAACCGCTGACAGCGTGCCACGTGTTTGGATTGTACACTATTATCATTTCGTTCAACGTTAAGATATACGCGATAACTTTAAGACTGGTTCGCTGATTGAATAATTTACGAACAGTAAAAACCAGATGGCGCGC
>NZ_CFIDRX010000168.1:0-9432 GCF_984433645.1 Marisediminitalea sp. | reverse complement strand
TCTTTTTGTATTGCGGCGTAAAAGAAACTGCCAACAAGCCGGGTTTGATTATTGCGCTGTCTGCATCGACCGGTGGTTACCTGCCCGTGGCTGAGCTGCGTATCAGCAGCAGTAAAAACAATCGCATTTGCTGGATCCCCGACCACTTAATTATTCGCAATGTTAAGGCCTGCTTTAACACCCCGACGCCGTCGGACGACAAGGACGATACCTATATTCAGGCCAGATTTTCACACTCACTGGGCCTGCTCCTGCAATATGCAGTGGGGTTAAGTGGCGTTCGCGAAAGCGCGGTCGCTGACTACAAAACATATCCGTTTGGCATGTAGCTCAAGCCTGGCGTATCACATTACCGGAGTTAATCATGGCATCTGACACTATTACCATTACCCCGCTGACCCGCAATATTGGCGCAGAGATCGGCAATATCGACTTAACTAAGCCAATCACGGCTGAAGTAGAAGAGCAACTGAAGGCAGCGATTGCTGAACACCAGGTTATCTTTTTTCGCGATCAGCAGATCACGCATGAACAACACATGGCTGTTGGTCAGATTTTCGGTGACCTCATTGTTCACCCCGGCGCAAAGGGTATTGATGGCTATGAAAAGATTGTCGCCATTCACGCCGACAAAGACTCAAAGTACATCGCGGGCGACAACTGGCATTCAGACCTCAGTTGCAACGAACTGCCGCCGATGGGCTCCATGTTGTATATTCACACTCTACCAGACGTAGGTGGCGACACCTTGTTTTCTTCGATGTATGCCGCCTATGATGCCTTGTCGCCTGCCATGCAACAGTATTTGGAAGGTCTGCAGGCAGAGCACGACGCCAACCACGTGTACCACGCCATTTACGGTGACTACGGAACCGCCTACCCATGTAATGTGCACCCCGTAATACGCACACACCCGGTAACCGGCAAGAAAGCAATATTTGTGAATGCCTCGTACACCACACGCATTCTGGGTGTGTCTAAAAACGAAAGCGATGGCATTTTAGCCATGCTCTACGAACTGGCTAAAGACCCGAATTTTCAGGTGCGCTTTAGCTGGCAGCCTCATTCCATTGCCATATGGGATAACCGCTGTACCCAGCACTTTGCAGTTTGGGATTACTTCCCGGATACCCGTTCTGGCTACCGGGTTACCATTGGCGGCGATAAACCCTACTAGCCGCCCGACTGGGCAGCGGCGGCCCGTCTTCGCGCAAATGTAAAATAACCGCGCAAGCCATTGGCTGGTTGAAAAAATAGGCTATGATACAAGCTCCCCAACAAGGAGAGGGCAAGCACATGGAACAAGGAAAAGCAGTCTCCAGTATCATCATTCTCAGCGTATTCTCGGCGGCGATATTCGCTACCCGGTTTTTGCAGCCGCAAATAACCGCCCCCTATGTAAAATATGCTGTGCCTTACCTCTGCTGGTCGCTGGCAATATTGCTGGCCGGCATTCTGTTAAGGCGAAAAGGCCCGTTACTCAAGGCTGTAGGGATAACCCACCAGCCACTGATTGGCGTAGCGGCAGCCTTGTTGTTTTCATTACCTATGCTGATTGGATTTAGCGTATTTTTTGAGTTCTCTGCCCCGTCGGTTACGACACTGATGACCAAAAGCCTGATCCCCGGCTTCTTTGAAGAGCTGTTTTTCCGAGGCTTTTTGGTAGGCTCACTGATTGCTATAGCCGGTTGGCGCTTCCTGCCTGCTGCACTCATTGGTGCGGTCATTTTTGGCATGGGCCACTGGTTTCAGGGTGCCACCCTTGTTCAGGCCGCCACCGCCGCATTGTTTACCGCCATTGGCGGCCTTTGGTTTGCCTGGTTGTTTTACCGCTGGGGCCATAATCTGTGGATAGTGATCACCCTGCACACGCTGATGAACGGCTATTGGGTATTGTGGCAGGTAGACAGCACCGCTATTGGTGGTCAAGCGGCCAACCTGTGCAGAATGGCCACCATAGTCCTGAGTATTGCCGGCACAGAATGGTGGGTAAGGCGATGTAGCAAACGCTCCCTTACCCCGGCCGAATCACCTGAAACCTAACGCCAGCCAGTGACCTGTTGTATGGCTTGGGTTAACAGCTCAGCATTGCTGGTGTGTTGATTCACTCTGGGATGCTGGCCGTAGCCATTAAACGGAAATACCACGGTGGAAAGCCTGCTGTCGCCCTCGATGGTTAAGTTCGCTACAGCGGCTTCAACATAACCTGGCCAGGGTGACCCCGCCTTGGTGGCATCCATACTGCCCAGCGCACATATAATTTGGGCATTGGGGTACTCCGCTCTCACTGATTTCACAAAAGCCTGATACGCCGCAATGATTTGAGGTTCGGTGGGTGTAGGCGAAATTCGCTTGGGATCGGGCACCAGCCAGCTGTCGTTCTGCATGAGGTTAATGACCAGCACCTGGGGTGTCCAGGAGCTGAAGTCCCACTGTGAATCGTTGTTACCCACAGCGCTCAGCTGGTCGTAAAACTGCGGCATAATAAAGTTAAACCAGCTCACCATAATACCAATACCGCTTTGCGAGATTGTATGTAGCTCTGCGCCTAACGTTCTGGCAGCAATGGCGCCGTAACTGAGGTAGTGGTTTTTGTCGCGGGGTAAGTTGTCGGGGCCATTGTAAGGCGCTACATTGCCCATACCACTGGAAATGGAATCACCGTAAATTTCGATTCGACGTGTTGGTCTGCCCGGAGGAGCCAACAATGCCGCATCGGCATCAATGCTAATACCCAGAAAATGCGTACCGCCTTCTTCGCCTTCGGTGCGCTTGTAGATTTCCACCGTGTGCTCGCCAGCGCCTAGCGTGTTACTTATCCAGTATGCGTGCTCACCTTGCTTAGCTTCAATCACAAAGGGAAAGGCGTCGTTCCCATCGACAATCACATTGTAGTAATTCTTGCCGTTGTCGTCTTTTAACGTTACCGACAAAGACTCACCAGAAAAACGCGCTTTCACCGATGAACCGGGCCAGGTTAAATAGGGCGCACTGGCATTCGCAAAGTCAATACGACCGGTATACACATACCCTGCATCAGTTGCCGGTACCACTTTGGCGTAAGCTGCAACACTGACGTGCAAACACACCAGTGCGCATAGCGTAATAAACCTGTTTAACATCCTTGCCTCGATTACTTGTTCATGTGGTTGATATGACTCGAAATACTATACGGTTGCACGGCCTGAGTACACTGTTCGACGCCGATACAGCTGCGCCGAACAGTGCGTGACACACTCGTTACGGCTGTCTGCCTGCAAGTTTAAGTGCAGCATTTACGGTAAACAGGTAAGACGCGCCCAAGTCGATAACATACTCGTTTTCGCCCCACAGGAACGGCCAGTTTTCCATATTTTCCGGCAGATCAGGTTTCAGGATGAGAACGCCCGGCACAATGGCACCGCTGATAAACGAATAGTCAGCGCGGTTCATACCGTACGCCACTTTCTTCGATATCGTGCCTACGTTCGACACAAATGAGATATCGGAGTCCGGGTGCGTGCCATACAAATAATCCAGCGAGCGGTAAATAAGGTCGCTGCTGTAGAGATCAGGATAGGCCTGATGCAGATAGTACTGAGTCACCGCCATATCCAGTACGGTACCATTACCCGCCCAACCGTATTCGGTGATCACCACGCCAAATGGATTTTTGCTGGTTGCCGCCTCAAGCTTGGGTTTATAGGCCTCAGCCGCGGCGCGAATACGTTTTTTATAGGCGTTGTCCATAAAGGGTAGCGCGCGGACGGCCAATACAGCACTGCGACCAAAGTGCTCCTCGATATGCGGCAGTAATGCCGTTACTGCATGCTTATACTGCGTATCGCCGGTGGTGACCAATAACTCCACCGCAGCTTTGAGCTTTTCTTCTTCCAGACCACCGCCAGTCGTGTTACCCACGCGGAACAAGTCGGGCTGTTTGTCGGCTTCGCTTGCCCATGCCGCAATGGCGGTATCCAGGCTTTCTTTGGCCAACACCGGCTTGTAGCCCTGCAAGGTACGACTGGCTGCAGCCAGCGCCGCCATTGAACCGTAATTAAGCGGCGTAGATTTAGACGTAAATGCCCAGCGGTCGTCGAATACGCCGCTTTCTATGCCATTGGATTCAGTGTCTGCCATCGACGCGTTGTAAATCAGGTTATCGGTCATGGTCAGGCCGTCACCCAGGTGGGTGTACTGGCTGATATCCGGCACAATAATACCCGGAATGGCATGCCCTACCGCCTTGAACTGCGCCAGCAATGCCAGCGTGCCATGCTCAATTTGTTGCAGCAAATCAGGTTTGCCATCGGGCACGTGAATATCGACATATTTGCGGTCGTAATCCACCAACGTGGTGTCGCGGTCGATGCCGAACTCCTCAAACGCCTGCACTAAAAAACGCACCGTGCGATATTGAGTTTGGGTACGAATGTCGTAGTCACCCGCGTCGTACCAACCGCCTACGTTTAATCCGGGAATGTGTTCGCCGGGCTTGTACTGGGTGTCCGTGGTCGGCCCCTGGGCGTACAGGTCGAAATGCTCATGATTCACCGGCGCTTGCAGTGCGTCATCTAAATGCGAGGCACCGTGCCATACGCGATACGCCTCGTTAACCAACACGTGATCCATTTGTACCGGGAAATAATGGTCCAGCGTGGGGTACCAGGCGGCATCCAGTACATGCTCAGCAATGGGGAAAGATGCCGTGGTAGTCCCCTTATAACGTAACTGGTAAAGGCCCGGCTCAGTGACATCGGTAAAATCAAACGTGGCGTATTGGTAGCGCGTGTAGTCCTCAACCTTGCCGGGCGCGGCTTTCTTAACTACCGCTTTCGAGCCGTCGGCATTCACTTTTAGCAGCTCTGCCATGCCATTTACCGGTGCGTGCTTGTCTAGCTCAATGACCGCGCGTTTAGTTTGCCAGGGCAAATACCCTACCTGCGAATGAGCAATCATAGGGTCGCGCAACCAGGCATCATCGGTACTGGCGGTAATACGCCAGGTCAGCAATTCACCCTGTTTATTTTCGGGCAACACACCGCGCACCACATACCAGCCGTTTTGTGCTTTGGCTCTACCGTCGTACAGTGTTAGCGGCGCTGAAGACTCGATCATCACACGCTTGGTGTCACTTTCAGGGGCCAATACCAATTGTTTTGCAGACGCCAGCGGTGCCGGCTCATGCTGACCAATGATCTCTTTTACCCCGGTAGGATACAGCGGAAACGTGCCGGGTTTGCCGTCGGCCAGAAAGCTGGTTTCCATATAATTAGCAGGCAAAAACTCGATGTTGAAACCCGCTTTACCCACCAGCTCAGCTGGAACCGGACGCGGTGACGACAAGGTAATTTCCACGCCATTTTCGATGGGGCTGGCGCTAATGGTGTAGGTAAAATCGAATTCCGGATACGACAAGGTAGCGCTGATCGTATTGGTGTTGTTGTCTACTTTGCGTTCCACAAAGGTGGGAATGGGGTCCCATTGCTCGGGTGTGGCACTCAGGCGTACATCGCCGTTAGTCGCAATACGCTCACCAAAGTGAACCAGCTCTACCCCACTGATTTTAGAATCGCCAAACAACCCGTTGTACCAGTTGCTGAACACCACAATGTCGAGACTGGGTTGAGAAAAATAGGCTTTATCGTTCAGTGCAGGCACGGCCGCAGAGGTAACAATAGGCGCGGCTACCAACGCACTGGCAATCGCAGAATACAGAACAGACTTAATCACACAAACACTCCTGTCATTTTGTTAACAGAAGGTTATCAACTCAATGCCCGAAAGAAATTACGTTATTAAATTATGGGGTTGTTGTTTTGGGTGAGAGGCCTATTTCAGATGAAACAATCATCTTTCGGGCATCCAAGAAAGAAAAAAACAACTATAAAACATGAGGTTAAATTTTAATGCGCTTTTTTCACTTCAAAAAAGGGTTCTAAAACACCTATCAGGCAGTAGTGGGTAAAACTGTTTAACAGGAGAAGTAATGACTCCGCCAACACCCCAAG
This sequence comes from Marisediminitalea sp., assembly GCF_984433645.1. Classification (NCBI taxonomy): domain Bacteria; kingdom Pseudomonadati; phylum Pseudomonadota; class Gammaproteobacteria; order Alteromonadales; family Alteromonadaceae; genus Marisediminitalea; species Marisediminitalea sp. Next base: position 3,442 of record NZ_CFIDRX010000168.1, on the reverse strand, counting down.
TGGGTATTTTTTGGTGTTATAGATGGCAGGTTATTGCCAAATCTATACCACTTACAGACGCAACATGCGATAGCCTCGGCAGAGTAGATTCCGCATTCAGTCATTTAACCGAATGGGAAACAAATAGGATTTATTTACCCAGGCACAAAATGCTACTTGGCACCGAATATCAGCAATTTCCTCGAGGTAGGGTTATTTATGACACACACCAAGAGACATTCAGCCTATTCGCCGACAAGTCCATAATTACCGATACACCGCTTAGATTAAAGGTGTTGGAACAGTTTAGACTATTGAAATACAGTCACATTTGGAGGTCAGATCCGCACTACGCAATTTATTAGTCACCGAGTAACCCCCAAAACATACAGCCGAATGAACCGGAAAAGGAAGTAGTACATGAAGTATCAAAAGCAGTTAGATCGCCTAAACTCAGGCACAATGAGCAGACACGAATTAGCCGTTATGAAAAAGAACGCTAAAGCACTGGTAGAAAAAGGCGACTCTGATGCCGTTGCCATTCTGGATGCAATAGATTATTCAAAACCCGCTGATGACTATATTCTGTTCATGGGCTTTTGCCCGGGGGCTGACTTTTCACAACGTTTGGATATCGAGTGGAAAAAACACGGTATTTGCCGGTTCGACTATTTAGAAAGTGAGTCTCAGCTCAACAGGTGGAATACGCTTTGCGCCGGTGATTTGGTTATTCTGAAAAAACGAGAAAAGTTCGGCGAATCAATGAAACTTTATGGTTACGGCAGAATAAAACGTATCGCTTACGACGAAGAAAATACGCGCTATTTCGAGATGGACTGGTCTGCCCAGGAACAAGAAATTGAAGTTCCGCTTATGGGCTGTAATAGCACCGTGGATGTTAAGTCGATGCTGGAGGTAGAAAAGCAAATGCCAGACAATTTCTGGCAATGGCTTAACAAAGAATGAGCTTTGTTAAACCACATGGTCCCTATGCATAGTCGGCAAGCTCGGCCCCTTTGAAAAGCAACGAGCTGTCTTCACATTACGCTCCCGAACGATGAATGCACGTGTGTCGTGTATGCGTTCAGGGGCGTTTTGGTGAAACGTGTATTGATCGCCGGCGCCCGACAAACCTTAATTACAGTCGTGTTTTCCGGCCAAAGCGCCCCTGTCTTCGCCGCCAGCTTAAAGCGACTATTGCAGTAGCAAAAGCCACGAAGGCGCCGGGCTCAGGCACTGTGGCCGTTCGAACCAGCATGGTCGAATAATTTTCGTGCGCGAGGCCTAAAAAGAAATCGGAATATGCCCCGTCGTCTCTCAGCGCTACTTCATCCTTGTGTGTAAACGCGGGGAATCCGACTTTATCTATAGCATCATGAAACTTTACACTCGCCAAGCCGTGATGCCCCATGAAAAAGCCAATGGCTGAGCTTCTTTCCATATAATCAGTACCGGAAGCGGAATTGAACCCCATAATATTGAAGATATTGTCCCATACTGAGTCGTCGCCACCGACCACACGCGAATTGTAATCCCAGGCGTATAATTGCCCTGCCCCATAGTAATCAGGGCTCTCGAAATCGGCCTCAACCTCATCAAGGTTGGCAACGTGATCCCACAACATGTAAACCTCTTCCGCAGAAGGCAAACGCCACCCAGAATAATCTCCACCAGCGCCAAGTTGAGAGCTGACGTGATTGTAAGACTGACCATTGTTAATGCCAAAGTCCATCCACACCAAACCTGTTGATGTGTCTTTAAAACCGGCCTGGGCAAAACTGTTGTCATTAATGAGTACAGCGTTTGCGGTCATACTGGCCAACGTCAGCAACACACCCAGTCCCTTTACTACATTGTTCATAATGCTCTCCATTAATACAAAAACAACTGATGGGCAAAGTAACAATGAACCGGGACAGAAGCTGACCCAAACCATAAAAAATAAAACATGAATAACGCGGCGAGGTTTCCATACTCTGGCAGGCATTCCACGCATTGTAAGTATTAAGGTGGCTATAATGTCGCTGAGTCAACATTGAAACGCGGTTGCCTTTAGCAAGAAAAAAACCTAGATTTAGTCTGGTCTTATTAATGACTTAAGAACAATAAGCTGCAAAGCATGCATTACCGAAAAGACAGGATGTCGTTCAATCTTTGATTGGAGTTGAGGCAGGAAAGTACAGCGCGAGCTGAGGCCTACCTGCAATTTAGTAGGAGACTGAACTCAACAACAAAGGTAGGCAATAATGAAAAAAGTGATTAGTACGTCTGTCGTTAAAAGCGCCGGTGACAGGGTGATTCGCTGTTTTTTATTAGAAACTCTCATTCCGAGATACCCGAAATATAAAACGGTAGCTCAGTTACAGGAAGAGCTGATCACTCATGGGTTTGAGTGCTCCAAAAAAACGATATACAGAGACATGGACTTGTTATCTTGCTTTAAACCCATCGTGTGCGCAGAAGAAACCCATCCCAGGGGCTATTCAATGTATACCGATTAAATGCAAAAACGCCGCCTTGCGCGGCTTTTTTTTATGTAAACGATAAGAACGTTTATTCGCGGCAATGGACGTTCCCGCCCTCACTACGAGCAAGTCACCGCCGCAGATTTATGCGACAGTGCTTAACCTGCAACAATAGAGTTTTAGCGCCCTGCACATAAAGGTAATGCACTGTCGAAGGACGATGAATTCCTTACCCGGATCCGTCTTTGTTCATGTTTCGCTATCCAGTGCTTATCTTTTATGAAGGGTGTCTTGGCATCCTCGCTAACCGCGACGCTGACAAAGTCCACTGTGACTTTTCCCTGCCGTAAAGCGCGCCTCATTTGTGCAACGTTGGCAGGGGTAAGCCCTTTACTTGTACAGTAATTGTAAGCCTCAGTAGTGGTTGATACGAGTTGATCACCTAGCAAATAGCGTTGACCCTGGGCATCTTCTATCCAGGTCTGGGCAGACAAGTGAGCAGAGAAAAATAACGGTGCCAGAATAGCAGTACGTTTAAGCATTTATACATCCTTGGATTTTTATTATATTTCGATGGCGCTCAAAGAGCCCGCATCATTCACTTCAGACAGTGTCCAAACGGCCTAAAGAGCGAGTTAAAGGTGTTGGCTAATATAGGCCAGCGCGGTTTCAAACGCTGACTTCTGAAAACCTTTCAAGCCGGTATCGCCAAACTCTATGAACATGTGATTTTCTTTTAACGCCGCTTTGATCTCGGTAGGCGGCATTACAATAACCTGCACGCCGTTTAGCAACTCCAGCGCCGCTTCTAATTTAAACCCAATCGCACCACCCGCAAATTTGCCCTTCATAGGGCGCTGGCGAATAACGATAGTTTCTATTTTGTAGTCCTGCACTAGCTGCGCGAAGGATTTCTGAAAATACTTAAGCTCATGGGCGGTAGCGGCTTTTTGCAAGCTCAGTTTACGGATACGGCAATCCGGAATCTGAATCAGGTC
>NZ_CFIDRX010000167.1:0-9471 GCF_984433645.1 Marisediminitalea sp. | reverse complement strand
ATTTGACGGCACAGGGATATGTGAATGCGTTGATTGCGTTAAAAAAGACCGCGGCTTCATACTGAATCATGAACAGTGAACTCACTCTGGACAGCGTGATTAAAGCGTATCCGTTACCCGAAACAGCCTTTTCTCAGGATTTCTGGAAACTGGCACTCAGTGCCAGACACCAGCAATCGCTGCTTGAGCGGGAAGGCAATGCCGACGAGGGAATGGCAATTAATAACGCACTGTATTTGCTGCTCAGCAAATACATTCCCAAAGCAGAAATTTCAAGTGACTCCACCGTTTACCTGAAGAATTTACTTTCTGCCATAAAACAAGCCCGCTATGAGTTTTCTGAAGTCTGCTATGCAAGTGATTACGCGAGCGACGTATTCCAGGCGTTTTATGCGTTCGTCCTCAGTGAATTGGCCCAGGTTGAAAACAGCATCCAGGCGCCAGCGAAAACGCTTGAACCGTCACCACCCTCCAATGCTACGAGCACTGATGATGGTCAGGACAATAAGCACAGCCCGGAGAGTCGTTCCGGGTGGCTAATCAAACTGCTTAGAAAGGCGCTCGTATCACCACTCGTGTCCTACATATTTTACCTTCTGCCAGCCGGGTATTTTTTTATCCAAATACCGCATCTTATTCGCTACGTTGCTACCGCCTATTTTATTGCCTACTGTATTCACGTATTTCTGATGGCCAATGACCCTGATGATAAAAAGGGGATTGAATTAGTTATCATTGCGGGGATTTATGTGTCAATCACAGGGCTATTTATACCCTTTGTGTAAAGCAAATTGAGGCGGTGAGCGAATTGCCCACCGCATTCATCGTTTCATGCCTGACAAAAAACTAAAAGATACATTTGTTGCCACGACAAGGCTTGAGTCCGTTATTGTTGTCATTGTCGTTGGTAACTACAACCTCGTCACTCCATGCGGTCCAGTCTGAACTTCCCGCGCTGTTCAATGCGCGAACGCGATAGCGATAAGTCCCCTTTCCGCTGGCATCAACATACGCTTGCGTATTTTCTCCCAACGTTGCAACGATGGTGGTGGCTCTGAAACGGCTCACGTTGAACTGCTTTTCCCGTTCAATTTCAAAGCTGGTTTCGTCGTCGCTGTAATCTATCCAGCTGAGCAATGCCGTTCCATCCTGTCCGTCAGTGACCACAAGTTCACCCGGCGCTTCTGGCACGGTTGTTTCAGGCGGCAAGTCTTGGGTGATGGTGCACATCTCAGCAGAAGCCTCGGTAACATTACCAGCAAGATCCCGCGCGCTTACCGTAAAGCAATACTCGCTTGATGGTGATAAACCGCTTGCAGTAAACGCAGTCTCAGTCTGCCACTCACTGTTCTCACATCCCACGTCACCATAGGTACAGCTGAATAGATAGGAAACCACGCCACCGCGGTCATCGGTTGCAACCACCGACTCCATGGCTATCTCGGTTGCACTTGAAGAATACGGCTCAACAGCAAACTGCATTGGGTTAGGGTCTGGTGGCATGGTATCCGCTGCGCTCACGGTGATCTGCCCGTCAAGATAGTAGTGTCCCTGACTGCCATAATCTGTGGCATACAGGCTGTCCGAACCATACACTTCCAGCACATACAGACCTTCAGACACTGACGTTGATAATGTCGTGCTGGTTTCATAACTATCGGCGCTTTCTACAAGCAATGTGCCTTGGGCATCGTACAAACGCAAGCCAATATCGAGGTTACTGCCCCGACGCCCTGTTCTGGTGAACGCATGCCAGGCAGGCGTGGCTGTAATGGATAATGTGCCGGTGCCGGCAGTAAACTGAAACCAATCCGTGTCGGCTACCTGAATACTCCCCTTGTTATGGTTGCTGACATTACCCGGGTCGATTTCCCGGTTGGTGGCACTGAAATTTCCATCATCATCGATAACCAGCGCAACCGGGCTATCAATGGCTCCCGAGGTATCTGCGCTGGCGCCCAACTGTGCGCGAAGAATTGCAATATCATCCTGGCGTTGATTCGCGTCCGGATAATCGCCTTTACTCCACTGGGTCACATTTTTGTTGTAGCCAACGCCCATGATTGGTGCCCAGCTCGACGGATCGCTGTCTCTTCCCAAGCCACGAAAATAGCTGGTCGTGGAGGTGCCATCGTGTGCCAGTCCAAAGTTGTGTCCCATCTCGTGAGATCCGGCCTCGGCCATGTAGGTGGCCACACCGCCGCCCAACTGGTTGTAGTACACCAACGCTGGCTGATAGTAGGTATAGTTGCTTCTGCCCCACACACCAATATAAGCCACACCCCCAGCGCCCTGACTAGGCATGGCATTGCCGTTTTTATCGCGATCCTTGGTAAACAATAACCAGCCGGTGTTGGGACCAAACTCATCCGGCGCTTCAGTTGTTACATTCACATTGAACGCGGCAAAATCGTCGGCAATCCGCGTCCATATTTCATGAATGCGGGCCCGCTCTGTATCGTTAAAACTTGTAGGGTTGCCGTCCAAATCGAAAGGCAGGGTATCATAATAGGCTCCCGCTCCCCACGCTCTGCCACTGAACGCACCACCGTCGAAGTCGAGGAAAATAGTGTTGTCTGCAAGCGGGTTAGAATGCAGTTTAAGCACGTCAATGTCAGGCAACACTGTGGCTGGTGCATCATTTGACGCCAGCGCGGCGTCTGCCACCAGCCCTTCCTCCACGTAAAACAGCTCTCCGCTGTTATCAGCGTTCATAAAACGCTGATCAACAGCGGGAATACCCAGTGCAGATAAACGACGTAATGCACGATCTCTGGCTGCCTGAGGCATGCCGATCAACGCCTGTTTCAACTTGCCCTCCGGTACGTCTTTTAGCGCCTGAGGCGGCAGGTTTTCAGAAAGTTGAGGTAGTGGCTTTGCGAAGCTGGCCGTCGCAACAAACGCGCTCATACAGCCTGCTAAAACACTGAGTGTTAAGTGAGAAGAAAATTTCATTGTTACTTGCTCCAAACAGATATAACAAGGTCATTTGGAACGGAAAGTTAGCCTGAGCACGGGTCCCTGATGCTAACTGGCCAGCAATCCCGCTATCGTAGAGTATGCACTCCTTAGACCGGTGACTTTGCGTCCCACGCTTTCGCGTGGTTTGCCCAGTTGTGTTATTCACACACCAACAGCGTATCAGGTGAGCATCACTGTCACTGTATGTAGTTCAATCGGGATGTGTCGGCAGGCATACTTTTTGGCGGGTATGTATCGGCTCTATTACCACGCTGGCGTATTGCGCCTGAATCTAATTTGTCTTGATAAACAATGAATAATTAAATCTGCAGTTCAAAACAACGCAGTGACTGGTGACGTGGAGACCAGAGACCGGAAATCAAAGAAAGCCACACAAGACGTTTTCAGTAAAATGCTTCGTCAGGTGCGTAACTGGCTTTTGATGCTTACTGTGTTATTGACGTTTGAATACGCGAATAACGAAATCGGCTGTCACGGCAAAGTCAGCATCCACCAGCGACTGCGCCTTGTCTTGGGGTAAACGCCAGTAGTAAGGGGTCATTTCCATTAATGCCTGGCGCATAGCGGCGTTGCTGAAGTTTATGGGAAAAGATAGAACGTCTTTTGCCACCAGATCAAAGCCAGGCATAACCACGTCTTTGTCTTCATGTTGACGGGGCGCGTCGTAGATGGCTTGTTTTATTTCCCACAAGTGGTTTGGACCGGGGTCGACCATAATGCACAGGCCGCCCTCAGCAATTACCCTTGCATATTCCGCCGCATGACCGGGTGCAAATACTTGCAGTACTGTTTGTAATGACTGGTCTGCAACCGGCAATCGGGTGCTGCTGGCAACGGCAAAATGGCAGGTTTTATACCGCTTCGCCGCGATATCGACCGCGTGCTTAGCAATGTCACTTCCCCAGGCAACTGCCTCAATATCTGCGGCTTTTAATGCGTGCTGAATAACACCAAGATAACTGCCTTCTCCACAACCTGCATCGTACAGGTTAAATACCGGCCACCGTGCAGATTGCGTATGTTGAATAATGTGGCTGGAGATCGACTGCATGAGCGGCAAATAGCCTTCGCCGTCGTGGAAGCAACGACGGGCATTCAGCATGATTTTATCGTCGCCAGGCTGTTTTGAATTTTTGTGTTGAACCGGCAGCAGATTCAGATAGCCAGATTTGGCTTCATCAAAACTATGGCGGTGTTCGCAACGCCAGGTTTTACCTTGCTGAGATAGCGGGTGCTGGCATAAGGGGCAGTGCCACATAGACGGCTCCGATTCAAAAAGGCGCTATGCTACCCCTAATGCGGCTAGGTGTCACTAACAATGGAAAGTGGCACTTCGTCAACGTGTTCCCCTATGTCATCAATGTTCAGTGACGGATCGTCGATACTGGCCTCGAGCATATCGAATGCTTCCTGACAATATTGCGCAAGCGGTTGCAGCGACTTTATGGTTTTGTTGCAACACACCATGCCAATATTGGCGGTGCCGTTATAGGTCATTAATGTGATGTTCACCCCGCCCCCAGGCGTCATCGTAGAGATGGGGTAACACCCCAACAACTCACTGTCTTTGAAATACTTAGCATGGGTAGGACCTGGTACGTTAGAAATCAGAATATTCGCAATAGGACGTACCCAGTTAGAAATACGCAGCCACTCAAAGACCAATGCGATTGCCTGTATACCAATGGTATAAGCACTAAAAGCGGCAGGTCGGGCGCGTTGCGCTGCGTGTTTCACAACCCGGTGGTGATAAATAATTTGCCGTAATCTCAGGTATGGGTCGTGTTCGGCGTGCGCTAACTGCACAGGTACAATGGCAATCTTGTTCCCGCCGGTTTTTTCACCGGGTTTACGCAGGTTAATGGGCATATTGGTGTAAAGCGCTTGCTTAAAAATATGACCGTGGTCCTGCAACAATCGGTGAACACCAATATCAAATGCCGCCAGTAACACTTCATTGGCCGATGCCCGGGTGCGTCTGGCCAGTGATCGTATTCGGCCAAAATCCAGGTCAAACGTGGCAACAGCCCTGCCCGCCTGCACCTGACCGGTGAGTACGGTTCGCGTTCCTGAAAACGGTACCGGCATATAGTGACGATTAATGCGCAGTAGCCGAAGCAACAGCCCCAACAGGATCACCAGCACATCTTTCGTAGTCATGAGAAATTCCCAAACACCCAACCAGATGCGCTTTATCCGCTTGTACTGCTTAACCGGCGTATGCCGCAAACGCTTAATGGCCCAAACAGGCGTAAAGCCAGTGCTTTGCGGTTCATCCAGATAGCCCGCCTGAAACCAACGAACCAGGGTTGCACCGTCGCCATACAAGTGATGCACCCTGGCATAAATGGCGAAGGTGTGATGTGTCGGATCATACAGAAAATGGTATTGCCATAGTGGCTTCTGTGGGTCGAGACGGGTTTCATGCATACGGGCAATAAAACGGTCCAGTGCTTCTCTGTCATCAATATTTTCAATCTGATGGCACTGCACGTGGTAATCCATTTGCATATGTTTTACGGGCTGTAGGCCGAGCGGCCAGATACCAATGGCTTTTACCCGACAATTAAACGGCGGACACGCCCTGGCAAAGCCCTGCATTTCCTTGTGCAGCGAAGTCACATAGGTTTTCGGATCCTGCCCTTCCGGAATAGACAGTAATTGCAAACAAGCTACGTGCTTTGGGTTAGCCTGTGACTCCGTGATCCAGAATGACTTGTCAAGAAACGACAGCTTTCTTGCCATATCCTTTACCCCTCCAGTACATCGTTACCAGTCAGGTTTGCCATGGAATGGTGTTCTATGGCGCTTTGCAGCTGACTGAGGGTTTGTTCATCCAATGCAAATCGTGGCAGTAGTGCCGTCATGATAAGACTTAGTGCATGAAACTTCTGTGATATAGGATCATTCACTGCCCGCAAATCATCGTATTGACTGCTTTGGGTCAAAATCATGCTGATTAAATCCACCATCATGCGTTGCTGTGCAGACGTCGCAGCGAGTTGTTGCTGTGCAGCAAATCGCTGCAGCAAACTGTACAAGCCTGCTTCTAATTGTTTAATTAACGATTTATGCAGGCGTTTGGCGCGAGGGTATTTTTCGGCAATGTCTGCCGGACTGCGATATAGAAAACGAAACACCTGTAGCTTGTCGATCACAATGGCAAGAAAATAGAAAAAGTCTTCAACGGTGACTTTGTCGAGGGTGGCGGGGCGAAACAACTGTTGCATTTCAGTGTTGTGCCATTCAATAAGCGCATCCACAATGAGCTCTTTGCCCTTGAAGTGGTAGTACAGGTTGCCCGGGCTGATATCCATTTCCATTGCAATATCGACAGACGTAACACTGTTTTCGCCATGTTCATTAAATAGCGCAAGTGCGGTGACTAAAACCCGTTTTGCGGTTTTCCCAGCCATGGTGTTTATCCCAACATCAATAAGTACAACTGCGCAAATCCAGCCGCCATGCCCAGAATCGCCCCGGTAACAATGAGTTTCCATTCATCCTGCTGATAAGCCGGCCTGAGCACACCTTCAAACTCTTCCGAGCTCAGCGCCTGCATACGCTCACACAAATCGTCCCCTACTCTGAGCGCTTCGTTTGCGTAATCAAAAGCATAGTACAAATATTTGTCTGAATCCTCGAACAAGCGTTTTACGGCCATCGATTTCATTTTGAAGTAATTCTCAGAACCCACGCCCAGTGCGAAATACGGCTGAGCAATGGCCACATAGCGTTCGATGGCGTCGTTAACATGCAGCTCGATGAGTTCCAATAGCTGGGCGGACCCGGAACCGTGCAGGATCATATGGGTGATGTTTTTCGGGTTAATGAGCTTTTGCTCGATGATATCGGCGTACACCCGGGATACCTCGGTTTGCCGTTTCAGGAACATACCCTGAATGGTTAAACCGGCAAAGCGTATTGGCTGTTTCGGTTCGAAAATAATTTTAATTGCAATCCAGTTAGTCGCGTACCCTACCAGCAAGCCGCCTAACGGGAGGATCCACCACGCCTGATAGAAATACCAAAGCGCCATGGTTGGCAGACCAAACAAAAAGCCGAAATAAAAGCCAGACTGAACAATGAATGGAAATTCTTTTTCACCCGAGCGCAGGAAGATTTCGTTAATCAGCTCCGGTGAGTTAACTAACTGCTCAACCACCAGTTCTTTAATATCGAGGATTTCATTGACGTTATGCTGGAAGTCCTCGACCATTTTCGACACCACATAAGGAATGTCGTCTTCGATACGGCGGTAAACCAGGTTCTTGCCCTGCACCGGTAACGCAGCCCACACCGTGGGTGCTGAAGACTCCATAACCTCGTTTACGATTTTGCGTACAACCTGGTGCAGCCGGTGTTCAATGGCTTTGGTGAGGGCTTCAGGTTCAAGTCGGTTGGCGAGCTCTTCTACGCTCAGCAACTTGCCTAACACCAACTCTACCTCGATTTCTGCCATTTGCTTTCGCTTGGCAGGAATTAGCCCCTGCCAGCCAAAAACTGGCGGAATACCGACGAATTTCAGCGGGTAAAACATCATTTTTACCGCCAGGTAGTTTGTGCTCCACCCCACCAGCGCACTGATAAGCGGGATAGACAGCAAACTCAATGTTTGTAAATTCCAGTCCATGTTGGTGCTACGTATCTTGTTTTTAGTATTTGCCGTACTCAGGCTACTGACTGCTGACGCATGGGTCAACTTAACTTTATTTATAGATGAAATAAATCATGTAAACCCTGATTAGTTCAAAAAAAGCGTAAAAATGCAGTTAAATTGAACGAATTAGCGCTTTCGTGGCTATAAGTTACAAATTCACATACACTTTACAAATATAAGTGGGTTTTACTGATATTGGGTAGCGGATTCTAATTTTGCTACCTACACTGCCAGTAAACAGGTAGTCCCAACGCCGGGGAGGAAGTATGTCTCTGTTTTCTACACAACTTTCGGATATCGAAAAAGCGCTCGAGCAAGCGAGCAGCTACGCCGAGTACCGCGATGCCTGTTTGGCGCACGACGCCTTGTCGGGCGCCAATGAATGGAAAGCTAAAGATCCCTGTCGGGACTATGACTACCGGTTAATTCGCAAACGGGTGCAGCGCATCAAGCTGGCACAAAGCCAACACGATATCCCTGCCCTGATGTCTATCCTGCACGAAGGACTGCATGGCAATCTGGGGAATATCGCCAATCCTGAGCTACTCACGCACTGTAAAATCGGTACCAAGCACCTGATTCAGGAGTTCATTGACCAGGTTGTCAGTGCCCTCGAGCAGATATATACCGCCGACGAGGACGTTGTCGACTTTTACGACAAGCTCACATTTTTTGAAGAAACGGCCCATGCCTATGGCCGCAGCTGTCTGATGCTGTCTGGCGGTGCGGGGTTAGGCTTTTTCCACTGTGGAGTGGTGAAGTCGCTTAATGAACAAAACCTGCTACCTTCAGTCATCTCCGGCGCCAGTGCAGGCTCAATCATTGGCGGCATGCTGGCAACCCGAACTCACGACGAACTGCTGGAGTCACTGAGTGCTGAGTTCATTTACGAACACTTCAAGAACTGGCGTTTATGGGGCGGCCTTGGCAATAAGAGTCTGCTCGACAGTCGGGCACTGGAAAATACCCTGATCGCGTTGTTTGATTTAATGACGTTCGAAGAGGCCTATGCGAAAACCGGACGGCACGTTACGGTAACCGTATCACCCGCCGATCTACACCAGTATTCGCGATTGTTAAACGCCAAAACATCACCCAATGCATTAATTACCCAGGCCGTTCGCGCGTCTTGCGCCGTGCCCATGTTGTTCACGCCAGTGCAACTGAAAGCCAAGACGGCTGATGGTGACATTGTTCCTTATATTCCCAACCGCCGGTTTGCCGATGGCTCCATTATGGCTGATTTGCCGTTTCAGCAACTTGCGCGTTTGTACGGGGTTAACCACAGTATTGTGAGCCAGACTAATCCACTGGCAGTGCCGTTTCTTACCGGTGCACGCTCACATGCGAAAACCCTTACCAGCATGACCCTCAGGCATATTAGCCAGTTGGCCAAAGCCAACAGTATTTTTGCTTTCGACATTATGGAGCAGTTGGTGCCGAACCGCGGCGGCAAGCTCGCCATTCACAAAATTCGCTCAGTGATCGACCAGCAATACGTTGGCAACATTAATATTCTGCCAGACAAGCAAATCCGTAACCTGATGCAAGTGGTGGCTAACCCGACGCTGGATAGCATCAAAACGCTTATTGAGAGTGGCGAACGTGCGACATGGCCTCAGCTTGATGTAATCAGGCGCAACACGCTGATCAGTGAAACCCTACGCAACAAGTTAAGAGCGTTGAAGCAACGCGAAGCCCGCCTGTTTGAGCACGAGCCGGTTTAGTTTTCGGAGTCAGTTGCGGGTAAAGCGACCCGCAACCATTCAGACTATCTCGTAATGAGGGCAAGCTCTACATCACGCTGTAGTACTACCCACCAACGATTT